>JARFXP010000003.1:600000-762068 GCA_029194675.1 Nitrospira sp.
TCAAGTTTACGCTCCGAAAGGATTGCTACGAGGTTGAGACTTACGAGGCCACGCTTGGCAATACCGGTTTACGCCCCCCGCTGAGCAAGTCTGGAGCATGCAAATGATGCGCGCCCTCCTCTTATTTCTCATTATGCTTTACCCGATGGTAGATCCCAATAGAGTTTCGGCCAAGCAATTTGAGCAGCGGCGGCTCACTGGTCAAATCTTCCAAAAAGAAAGCGGCTCAGGTACGAGACTCGTTGCCGGCGCCGCCGTATGGATTGTTGGTGTAGGAAATGTCTATACCACCGGCTCAGACGGTGAGTATCGCGTTGTTGTGCCGGATGTCTTCCAGTTCGGACAAACAATCCGGCTCCATGTCAAAAAGAGAGGCTGGGGGATAGATCAGCCGAGAGGTGGCGAATTTGATCTTCCCAAAGCTCTGATCAAGGACCTCTTCCTCTTACCAGTAAACTCTTTCGAGTTCTTATCCGACGAGCAAATCGATGAACTGCTGAAGAATTTGCTCAAGAACATGACGGCACAGGTACAATCCGGCGCTAAATCAGAAGAGATTGATCCTACCAAGCTCGTGCAGGAATACGCATCTGATCACGGTATCGATTATGCGGAGGTGCGAGTCAAAGTAGAACACAGAATTCGGCAGTACGAAGCACAAGACGATCCGCGCTGGCAATGCTTAGCGGCTGTCTATCGAAATGACCGCGGTAAAGCAATGGAACTTTGCCAGGAGGACAAGGCAAGGGAAAAAGGGAATACAGAGCTAAGAGAGCAGAGGGAGAAGGTCAAAGAATTATCCAAGGCAACTCTGAGAGGCCAACGAAGTGACGATCGAGTTCCCGAAAGCTCTCGGTCTACCACTATCTCACCGACTTTTCATGTGAGTCAGCCACGGTCGTTCTCAACCGGCATCAAACTCTCTTTGCTCGTCGAACAGTCCCGGGGGGATACCAGGATTGTGCTGACCCAACGGACTCAGACGCTATCTGAGCTGGAACAAGCGAAACGCAAGCTCGTGCAGCTGATCGAAGAAGTCGTGGGCGATTTCCGGCTGGCGGGCGATACGTACTACGTCAACTACGAATTTACCAAGGCATTAAGAGCATATCAGGAAGGGTTGCAGTATGTAGAAAAGGACGAGCTCCCCACGCTGTGGGCCGATATGCAGATACTGATTGGAAATGCAAACAACGAAATCGCCATTCGTTCCGAAGGTGCTCCAATTCATCACTATCGAAGGGCTGCCCTCGCGGCGTACCAGGAATCGCTGACTATATATACGAGGCACGAGTTTCCACAAGCATGGGCCGGCGTGCAAAACAATCTGGGGAACACGCTCAGCGAGCAGGGCATCCGCACCGGCGGCGAGGAAGGGCGCCAGTTGCTCGCCCAGGCCGTCGCCGCCTATCGCGCGGCCCTCGAGATTCGCACCAGGAAATACTTACCGGAAGGCTGGGCGCAAACTCATAACAATTTGGCAAAAGCCGCGCTGTTGCTTGAAGACTGGCCAACCGCCGCCGAGTCCTATCGCAATGTGCTCATGCTTTACCCTGATTATGAAGAGGCCTATCAGTCAGCCCACTTCGTCTATCACGAGAGGCTTTTTGACTACACATCGGCTTTTGAGGTCACGGAGCAGTGGCTGAAACGTCATCCGAATGACTTGTCTGGTCAGGCCAATTTTGCGGAAGCGCACCTGACGACGGGACACTATGGAGAAGCAGAACGTCGGCTTGCGGAGCTGCTGAAGAAGCCTGACCTCGATCCCAATGTTTCGGTTGGGCTTCGCATCGTGGATATTGTCACGGCCCTCGCCCTGAAGAAGGCCAACACCGTTCCCCAGAAACTCCAAGACCTGCACGCGTTGGTTTCAACGCAACCCGAGAGTTTTCATGCCGATTGGAGTTTTGATGGAACGACACACTTTGTCCAGACCGAACAGGCCTTTGCTCGATACCGCACTTGGCTCATGGACCTGTTCGCGATTGTACAATCCAAGGATCGCGCCGCGCTCTTGGCCGCCCTGGATCGCGTGCAAGCCAGCTTTAAACCTTGAAGCCGTAGTGGAATCGCACACACCTTCCGTGCGGTTCAGTAGGTTTTCTGAAAATCCGGCTTGCTGAGGATGCGTGCGATATCGATGCGGATCCCGGACCGCTTGAACACGACTCGATAATCACCGGCCCTCAATCGGTAGAGCACTTCCTTAAAGCCTTGCAACTTCTTGATGCGTTTTCCGTCGGGGATGGGATTACCGGCAAGACGGGCGCAGTCGGTGAGAATCTGATTCACGATCTTGTCAGGGAAACTGTCGAGGTCTCGTTGGGCCTGTTCGGAAAGAAAGACCTGGAAGGTCACGCGCGCCGGACCTTTTTCCTAATCCGCTTCACCTTGTAGTCGGACAACGCCATCGTTCGGCCCGCACGGATATCTCTGAGGCCTTCTTCGATCTTCTTGCGAAGCTTTGGACTATAGGCCAGCAAGGCATCCTCGATGTCGTCTTCGGTCACAGGAACCAGCATCGCAGTCGGCCGCCCGTGCGTGGTCACGAGGACCGTATTGCCTCGCTCGACGGTTCTGAGCATTTCGGAAGTCTTGGTCTTGAGTTCCCGCACGTTGGTAAATTTCACGAGTTCCTCTTCTGTGGTTACAAGTGTGACCACATGGTAAAGTCTCACCCTAACGAAGTCAAGGACGTGTGGGCTATGGAGAAGGCAGATACTGGATTGTAAAGAATATGTCCCAGGAGACCTCATCTCGGACGCCCTCGTACAAGGAGGCGAGAGTTGTTCTATTTCAAGCCGTCATGGTCCGGTTTGTGATGCCACTACCATCCCGACGGCCCGACCATAGGTCGCCGACGATCCAGCTTTTGCATATAATGCTTCGCGATCCGCTTTCTCCATATCTATCGGAGCTGTGATGCCTGAAACCCTGTCGGTCCAGTGTTGCATTGCCGGAGGAGGGCCGGCCGGGATGATGCTGGGGCTCCTGCTGGCCCGGGCCGGCGTCTCGGTGGTTGTCCTGGAAAAGCACGCGGATTTTCTCAGGGATTTTCGCGGCGACACCTTGCACCCCTCAACGTTGGAAATCATGCACGAGTTGGGCCTACTCGAACGATTCCTGCGATTGCCTCACCAAAAGGTGATGCGGATCAACGCGCGGTTCGGAGATCTGGAATTCACGGTGGCGGATTTCTCTCATCTGCCGACCCAATGCCGTTACGTGGCCTTCATGCCACAGTGGGACTTTCTCAACTTTCTCGTGGAGGTGGGGAGCGGGTATCCAAGTATTCACGTCCGAATGAGTGCGGAAGTGACGGATGTGATCGAGACCGGAGGTTCAGTCGTAGGGCTTCGCGCTGAAACGCCGAAGGGGCCGCTGAACGTTCGGGCCTCGCTCGTTGTGGGGGCCGACGGCCGATACTCTGTTGTCCGCAAGAGAGCGGGGCTTTCTGTAGAAGAATTCGGTGCTCCGATGGATGTGCTCTGGTTCCGACTGTCACGCAATCCCGAGGACCCGGTCGATCCGATGGGCCGTTTCGATGCCGGCCGGATCTTCATCATGTTGAACCGAGGTGACTACTGGCAGTGCGGCTTCGTCATTGCCAAGGGAACACTGGGCGAAATTCGAGCGCAAGGCCTCCCGCTGTTCCGCGACAGTGTGGCGAAGTTGGCCCCGTTTGCCGCAGACCGCGTACACGAGCTACAAGACTGGGAACCGATCAAACTGCTGACCGTACAAGTCGATCGGTTGCGGCAGTGGTATAAGCCTGGGCTGCTCTGTATCGGAGATGCGGCTCACGCCATGTCGCCGGTCGGGGGAGTCGGAATCAACCTGGCGATTCAGGATGCGGTGGCGGCGGCTAATCTGCTGGACCAACCGTTGCGTGAAGGGCGAATGACCGAGGCGGATTTGGCCAAGGTGCAGGCCCGCCGTGTGTGGCCTACTCAGCTGACTCAACAGGCCCAACTCATCATCCAGAATCGCGTCATCAGACATGTGCTGGATAGCAAGGGTACGCTGCCAGCTCCTTGGGCCGTCCGGCTCCTTGCGCGGTTTCCCTTCCTTCGGCGTGTCCCTGCTAGGCTGATTGGCCTTGGCGTCCGGCCTGAGCGTGTACGAACGCCGGTCGGCTATCCCTTAAGCTGATCCAAGCGCCCCATCACACCCCTACTGACTGATGCATGAAGAACTGTTGGGAAATTCTCCGGCAACACGCTCTCAACTTTTTGAAGCGCGTGCGGCGCAGTCTCCACCATTTCTTCGATCACAGCCAGCACCACCGATTCCGCCAGGCCCGTCGCTTTCCCTGTCTGGACGAAATGTCGACCCCGGATCTCGCCGATCCGATAATGGCGATTCGTGCCGACCGACATGGAGAGCCTCATGTGTCTACGGTCGATCTGTCGCCCATCGAAGCTCGGCTGCGCGGTCAGGACATCATAGAGCGGCGTCAGGTGATAGCGGCCCCCTGGGCTGAGAAAGATGCTGAAATTCTTCGCGTGCCCGTCTGTTGCGCCAATCAGCCAGAAAAATATCTGTGCCTTCAAGACGGTGATCCGGTCTACTGCCGGCTGATCGCTCCCTTTCAACAAGTCCAGAATCCGGACCAGTCCAGGTCCTCCCTCGCTTTGATATTTTCTGGTTGGCGGAACGGACAATGCCTGACAACAATCCTCCTGTGGCAAGCGCAAGAGTCGTTTGTCTTTCGTCCACCGCCGGTCGAATCGCTCGATGACCAACGCTCGGCTGTCCCCAAATGTGTGCATCTCCGCCTTGTTCACCGGCAAGCCGAAGGCTTCTCCCAGTTTCAGGCAGTAAAACTCGTTCTCGACACTGTCCGATAGGTCGAGGCCGTTGGGTAGACGCCCAATCTGTTTCTTGATGATATGCGTGGTCGGTGTAGTACCTGTCGGCTTCCACCACCGGCCTTTATGCCGCAGCAGTGCGGTTTTTTCCTGTGCCCCGGCCACAGAAATCCTGAACGCCTCATCGCGGCTCAACCCCAGTGGGGCCTGCGAAAGGCCACGGAGCAGTTTTTCAATCGCGGTATCAGTAATGGTTTCTCCCTTGATCGTGGCTGTGTCACCCTCATCGGCATCATCGATCCCCGTGAATTGCAACGCGCCGACGCAATCCCGACCAATGGCCGCGAGCAGGCTATAGAAATCCGTTCCAGCCGCTCCTACTCTTTCGGCGACAAGCCGCCTCAGCACGTCGGAATCCGGCAAGAGATTCTCGAACACCGCCCCGACAACCTCTCCTCTATAGGCATCCTCCCGCAATGGAAGCGACAACGAGACTGGTAGCGCGTGCTCCCACTCCAACCAATGAGCGTCATACTGAAAATCGATCGCGCCGGTGGACGATTTGCTGAGCCGACCGACCAGCCGGTTGTTCAGCAGCACGCGCAACGGCGCATGGGTGCGGCGGCGTGCCATCAGAAAATCTCCTCAATATCGGCCGCCCGGCCTTTGGATCGCGGCGCAATTTGGAATTCCAATTCGAGCGCAGCCAGCACGCTGAGGATGGTTTCCATCGTCGTCGATGGATTCCCCGTCTCGATCAGAGAGATTGTCTCCTGCCGAAGACCGGCCTTTTCTCCCAGTTGCGTTTGACTGAGTCCCTGTTTCTTCCTGATACGCCTGATCAGATTTCCTATCTGTCTCGGATCTCGTGCAAGATCACCCATAACTCCTCCGTTGTGCGCATTATGCGCCATTCACGATATCATGACAATATAGCGATTAACGCATATGTCCTATTTATGAACCAAAGGCGATAAGTTCAACGCTTCGGGGGTTCCGGTGAGTTCGACGGCATATACAATGTGACAGGGCAGGAAACCTAAAAGGCTGGTGCGACAGCGAGGACGACGCAGCTGCAAGCTATATCCCCAGTTCTTCCGATAGTCGAACTTCCGACTCGTCGAGAATCTCTTCCAGGCAGATGAAGCAGGGAAAGGAATTTTCAGCTTATAATCCCCGCTATCCGCTTTCTTCACTTATGGTCGGAGATCTGATGCCTGAAACCCTGTCGGTCCAGTGTTGCATTGCCGGAGGAGGTCCTGCCGGGATGATGCTGGGGCTCCTGCTGGCCCGGGCCGGCGTCTCGGTGGTTGTCCTGGAAAAGCACGCGGATTTTCTCAGGGATTTTCGCGGCGACACCTTGCACCCCTCAACGTTGGAAATCATGCACGAGTTGGGCCTACTCGAACGATTCCTGCGATTGCCTCACCAAAAGGTGATGCGGATCAACGCGCGGTTCGGAGATCTGGAATTCACGGTGGCGGATTTCTCTCATCTGCCGACCCAATGCCGTTACGTGGCCTTCATGCCACAGTGGGACTTTCTCAACTTTCTCGTGGAGGTGGGGAGCGGGTATCCAAGTATTCACGTCCGAATGAGTGCGGAAGTGACGGATGTGATCGAGACCGGAGGTTCAGTCGTAGGGCTTCGCGCTGAAACGCCGAAGGGGCCGCTGAACGTTCGGGCCTCGCTCGTTGTGGGGGCCGACGGCCGATACTCTGTTGTCCGCAAGAGAGCGGGGCTTTCTGTAGAAGAATTCGGTGCTCCGATGGATGTGCTCTGGTTCCGACTGTCACGCAATCCCGAGGACCCGGTCGATCCGATGGGCCGTTTCGATGCCGGCCGGATCTTCATCATGTTGAACCGAGGTGACTACTGGCAGTGCGGCTTCGTCATTGCCAAGGGAACACTGGGCGAAATTCGAGCGCAAGGCCTCCCGCTGTTCCGCGACAGTGTGGCGAAGTTGGCCCCGTTTGCCGCAGACCGCGTACACGAGCTACAAGACTGGGAACCGATCAAACTGCTGACCGTACAAGTCGATCGGTTGCGGCAGTGGTATAAGCCTGGGCTGCTCTGTATCGGAGATGCGGCTCACGCCATGTCGCCGGTCGGGGGAGTCGGAATCAACCTGGCGATTCAGGATGCGGTGGCGGCGGCTAATCTGTTATGGCAACCATTGCGTGAAGGGAGAGTGACCGAGGCGGATTTGGCCAAGGTGCAGGCCCGCCGTGTGTGGCCTACTCAGCTGACTCAACGGGCCCAGCTCATTATCCAGAACCGTGTCATCAGGCCTGTGTTGGATAGCAAGGGTCCGCTGCCGCCTCCTTGTGCCGTCCGGCTTCTGGCACGGTTCCCCTTTCTACGCCGTATCCCCGCCAGGATGATCGGGCTTGGAGTCCGACCTGAGCATGTACGGACGGCGGTGTACTGAATCATCTTCGCCCATTGACGATTCCGTATCCCCACAGTATTGTTCCCCCGCTTCACGCGGCACGAACGATGAGACACCAAAGGAGCTTGGCATGAAGAACGGTTTTTTTCGAGGACATGGGCTCGGCAATGACTATTTAGTAGTGGATCCCAAGGAAATGACCGTTAAATTGACTGCCAAGAACATCAAAACTATTTGCAACCGCAACTGGGGAGTAGGCAGTGACGGGATTTTAGCCTTGGTCCCCTCTAAGAAGGCCGATTTCGGACTGCGCATTTTCAACCCGGATGGCAGCGAGGCGGAAAAATCGGGGAACGGCCTCAGAATCTTTGCGCGCTATCTCCACGCGACCGGTAAAACGAAGAAGAAGCATTTCACAGTCGAGACCAGGGGTGGCCTCGTCACAATCGACCTGCACCTCGATCGGCTCGGGGATGCGAGCGCGGCAACCGTTGAGATGGGGATCGCCACGTTCAAACCGGATGCTCTCCCCTGTTCACTTGACGTGCCCGAGTTGATTCAGCAGCCGATCGAAGCAGCCGGACGAGCCCTGACTTTTACCGGCGTGAGCGTCGGCAATCCCCATTGTATCGTCTTCAAGCCCGCCGGAGAATCCTGGTCCCGGGAAGAACTCGTGGCGTTGGGGCCGGCCCTAGAAAACCACGAGCTGTTTCCTAAACGGACGAACGTGCAGCTGGCTGTTCCAACCGGACCTAAGGAAATCTCCATTCTGATTTGGGAGCGTGGCGCAGGCGAGACGCAGGCCTCTGGCTCTTCATCCTGCGCTGCTGCCAGCGCCGCGGTACGCCTAGGACTCGTGAGGAGCCCCGTCACCGTGAAGATGCCGGGTGGGGTTCTGAATATCGATGTGGCTCCAGACTTCAGCCTCACCATGAAAGGGCCGGTGGCCGAAGTCGCGCGAGGCGCGCTGAGCCCCTCGTTCGTGCGCGGGCTCAAGTAGAGCCGACGATGTGCAGGTTATGGCCCACAGGGCGGCGATCCGGATGCGCGATCTTTGAGCTCTGTCGCACGCTAGCCCGCATTGCTCATAACGGTTCGTCGCGAAAACGCGAAGACGCGTCGTGAGACGGGCAAGCGCAGCTACGACGGAGGGAGTCATACTTGAAACAGTATGTTGACCGACTGAGCGGCGAGCACGCCCGTTGCCACAGCGTCTTCGCGTTTGCAGCAGAAGCGGTCATAATTATCCGGGCTAGGTTTGCCCGTTGTGAGCGCGTATAATAGGCCCGTCTATCCTGGTCGAAGGAATAATCGAGCCATCTGAAATCCCACCACCGCGCGACGAGGGGAAGATGGACGATCCGCTCGACTCCGCACAAGACCTCTCCACCGAACTCCAACAGCTACGCTGCTCCGTCCTTGAGCTCCAACGAGAGCTGCTGACGCAGAAGAGCAAGGAGACCAAACCGGTAACCTCGCTGGCACACTTCACGGCGCTGTCCCATATGCTGGAATCGGCCCTCCTCTTCGAAAACGCCGCGCGGCGGATTACCTTCATCAACGAAACATTCTGCGCGATGTTCGACATCTCCGAGCCCGACTCCCTCATCGGCCTGGACAGCCGGGCCGCCATCGAGCGGGTCCAAGCTTTCTGTGCGGACCCGACCCGCTTTCTGTCCCAAATCGAGCGCGTGGTGGGCGGGCAGGTGCCGCTCAATGGCGAAGAGATCCGACTCGCAGACGGTCGATGGCTGGTGCAGGATTATGCCCCCGTCATGGTGGACGGGACCTGCGCGTGGCATGTCTGGAGCTATCGGGACATCACTGAGCGCAAGCGGACGAAGATAGCCCTGAGTGAGAGCGAATCGCGGTTCAGGATGATGGAGGATACCGCGCAGGTTCTGATCTGGGTGGCAGGTCCCGACAAGCTCTGTACCTATTTCAACCAGGGCTGGCTCGATTATACGGGCCGGACGTTGGAGCAGGAACTCGGCAACGGCTGGGCCGAGGGCGTGCACCCGGACGATCTTGCCCGCTGTCTGAAAACCTACGAAGAGGCCTTCGATCGCCGGGAACCCTTCCAGATGGAATACCGCCTGCGCAAGGCGAACGGCGAGTATGGATGGATTCTCGATAGCGGCACCCCTCGCCGGCTCCCGAACGGCGGGTTCGCCGGCTACATCAGCTCCGGCATCGACATCACTGAACAGAAGCAGGCGCAGGCGGTGCTGGAAAGCATCGTGAGGGGAACGGCTTCCGTGACGGGCGAGGAGTTTTTCCAGGTCCTGGTGCAGCAGCTCGCCGCAACGCTGGATGCCCGCTTCTCTCTCGTCACCAAGCTGGTCGGCGGGTCACGAACCAGGTTGCGCACCCTCGCTGTGTGGCATGGCGCTGGCCCCGGACGGAATTTCGAATACGACACGCGCGGCACTCCTTGTGAAGTCGTACTCGCACAGGGCTCTGCCTGTTATCTGACGGGGGTCTGCGCGCTGTTTCCCGACGATCAGGATCTGGTCAAGCTGGAGGCGGAAGGGTATCTTGGGCATGTGCTGCGCGACGCACAAGGCGTGCCGATCGGACATCTCTGCGTGGTGACGAAGGCACCGTTGCGGATCGGAGACCAAGGCTTGTCCATTATGGCGGTCTTTGCCGCCCGCGCCGCGGCGGAACTCGAGCGCAAGCAGGCCGAAGAGACGCTGCGCCGATCGTATGAGGAGCGCGAGCGGATCAGCCACGATTTGCACGACGGTATCCTGCAATCGCTCTATGCGATCGGGCTGGGGTTGGAAGCGATGAAACGACGTGTGAAACCCGCCACGCGAGTCCTGCTTGAGCAGCTGGACGACTCCATCATGCAGCTCAATGCCTTGGTGCGGGAAGTCCGTGGTTTCATCACCCACATGACGATGCCCGCCGAGGATACCTGGGACATTACCCAGACGCTTCAGGCGTTGAGGGGAGCCTTCGCTGCGACGGAGGCCGGCGACATCGCCATCCAGGTCGAACCTGCCGTCGCCGCTTCGTTCTCATCTGAGCAATCTGCCCACCTGGTGAAGTTCGTCAGGGAGGCGCTGAGCAACAGCATGCGGCATGCGCACGCCGCGCGCCGGTCCGTCACGCTGGGCCGGTCTCGCAAAGGGATTCGCCTGGAAATTCGCGACGACGGCGTCGGTTTTCGCGTGAGCCAGCGTCGAGGGGTCGGCATGGGATTGTCCACGATGCAGGCGCGGGCGAAAAAACTGGGAGGCCGTCTCTCCATCATCTCGCGACCGGGACGCGGCACGCGCGTGGCGCTCGATCTCCCCCGCAACCCGCCTTCATCATGATGGGTCGCTGCCAACTTGCTCCCGGCAGACGCGCGGTTCAGCAAAAGGGTTCGTCAACCGTGGAGAAGAGCGAACGAGTTTCTTGATGCCCTTTCGATTGACGATTGACGCATGACGCTCGACGTTCTCCAATCCAAACTCGCCCATCTGCCCGGTAGTCCCGGCGTCTACCTCTTCAAGAGCGAGCAAGGAGAGATCATTTACATCGGAAAAGCCGCGGTGCTCGCAGATCGCGTCCGATCCTATTTCCAGAAGGGAGCGGACCACAACCCCAAGACCAGTCTTCTCGTCAGCCACATCGCCGACGTAGAGACGATGGTGACCCGATCCGAGCTCGAAGCACTGATTCTTGAGAGCAACCTGGTCAAGCGGCACAAACCCCGCTTCAACATCGTGCTGCGGGACGACAAGCAGTACCCCTATGTGCGGCTGCCCATCAAAGAAGATTTTCCCCGGCTCTCGATCGTGCGCCGCGTGCAAAAAGACGGGGCGTTGTACTACGGCCCCTATACACCGGCGAACGCACTTCGGGAGACGTTGAAAGTCATCAAACATGTCTTCCCCCTTGCCACGTGTACGATCGATATCGACGGGACCGCCGCCCGCGCCTGCATCGAATTTGAGATCAAGCGGTGCATGGCGCCCTGCACCGGCAATCAGTCGAAGGAGGAGTACCATCAGATCGTCAAACAGGTCCGCCAATTTCTGGAGGGCCGGGATCGCGAATTGCTGGACGATCTCCGTGCCCGCATGGAAGCGGCGGCGGAGCGGGAAGAGTTCGAAGAGGCAGCCCGACTGCGTGACCGCCTCTTCAAGATCGAACGGATGCTGGAAAAGCAGCGGATCACGCAGACCTCGGCAACCGATCAGGACGTGATCGGCTTAGCCAGACAAGGTTCGGCGGTGGACCTCCAGATTCTGTTCGTGCGCGGCGGCCTGCTGATCGGACGGAAAGATTTCTTCTGGCCTCAGTCGGCTGCGGTGGCTGACGAGGAGCTGGTGCATTCCGCCATCGAGCAGTTCTACAACAAGGACGGGCAGCCACCGAGAGAAGTCCTCGTCCCGACCGACATCGAGGACGCCGCGCTGATTCAACAATGGCTCTCCGACAAGCGAGGCGAATCCGTTCATGTCCGTTCGCCTGAGCGAGGCGCCAAGCATCAACTCGTCCTCTTAGCTGAAGAGAATGCAGCGGCGGCGGTCGCCGATCACTTGCGGGACGAGGAACTTGACCGGCAAGCCGGTGAGGAACTGAAACGGCTGCTGCGTCTGGTGCACGCTCCTCGCCGGATTGAAGGGTTCGACATCTCTAATACGATGGGGAACCAATCAGTGGCCTCGATGGTCGTCTGGGAAGACGGACAGATGAAGAAGGCGGACTATCGGCGGTTCAAAATCCAAACGGTGACGGGGGCCAATGACTTCGCAAGTATGAAAGAGGTCGTCACACGTCGCTACGGGCGGGAGGAGAACCTCGCTCAGCCGGATCTGATTCTCATCGACGGCGGGTTAGGCCAGCTGGCTGCCGCTCTGGAGGGGCTCAAAGAAGCCGGACGCCAAGGTCTACCGATCCTTGGGCTGGCCAAGGCCCGCGGTGACAAGGAGGAGCGTGTCTTTCTGGCCGGAAGAAAGAACCCGATCGTGCTCAAGCCGCAATCTCCTTCCACCCATCTACTCCAACGCATTCGTGACGAAGCCCATCGTTTCGCGATCACGTTCCATCGCAAGCTGCGCGGCAAATCACTGGTCGGCTCCAAACTGGATCAGGTCATCGGAATCGGTGAGATTCGGCGCAATCAGCTGTTGGAGAAATTCGGCAGTCTTGACAACCTGGCCTCGGCCAGCGACGAAGCCCTACGGGAAGCCGGACTCACTGCAAAGACCGTCTCAAATCTCCGTCGAACACTTGATAAATAGCATTCATCAGCCCAGATCCGCCATCTAGAATAGAGTGCGCACACTGAAGGTTCCCAAATGCACGAACGCATGGTACGTCCCGTTGACGGTCGGATTCAGATTGTCAACAATCGTGCGTGATTCGTAGAACCACTCCTGATAGGCTAGGTCCAGTCCGATGCCCTTCGGCCAAAGAGCTGATCCTCCGCTGCAGGGAATTATCCCCAGAAATCGCCCTGCGCCCTTGCACAGAAAGCCGGTGCCAAGAGACAGGGTATGAGCCGGCAGGGAAATGGTGGCAGGACTGAAGGTCCGATCGGGAACGGGATCATCCGTGTACGTATAACCGGACCGAACGGCTATCTCCCAGTAAGGCAGCCAGGCAGGATTCAGCCATCGGTACTCGGTTCCCAGTGCGATGACCGGCACATCCTTCCACTCCTGAGGCTGTGGAATCGTTGCTC
This sequence comes from Nitrospira sp., assembly GCA_029194675.1. Classification (NCBI taxonomy): domain Bacteria; kingdom Pseudomonadati; phylum Nitrospirota; class Nitrospiria; order Nitrospirales; family Nitrospiraceae; genus Nitrospira; species Nitrospira sp. The sequence continues at coordinate 612,893 of JARFXP010000003.1, forward strand.
CGTTCGACAGGCGGACATCAAGATTCTTATTTGAACTCCAGCCCACATACTCGATATCAAGCTCCACCTTCCACTCTCGTTCGCTCGTACGCACCGGCCAAACAGCCACAGCTCCAGTAAATATTTGTGGGAGCACAAGATCGGTTGAGGCATCGGCGATCTTGGCTCCGTTGACCAACAGAGATCCATTCAAGGGCACCACCGCCTGAGAGCGGTAGACGAATCCGACGGAGACGAGCGGTCGACCGGCCTCGTTTCTCACAGGCGTATAGAGCAGGCTGGCTTTTACGCCAGCGCCCGTCCCGTTCCCGTTCAGTTCGATAGACGCTCCGGCTGGGATTCCCAAGGCTCCGGAGCTCACCTGTTTCTGCTCCACATGTCCTTCGCCCAAAAAACTCGCAAACGTGTAAATATCGGCGCCCACACCTACCGACAGATTCTTGGTTACCCTGTAAGCGATGGTTGGCTTGATATCGATCAGCGGCAGCGCAGCCGAGGTCACAGCCGTGTTGAGGGGACCATCGACCGGGTAGCTCGTATTTGAGCCGAACGGAGAAGTTAACCCAATCCCGACGGTCACGGAGGAAAGAATGGGCAACCTGATAGGGGAGAGGTTGGCGCTTAAATAAAAGTGGCTGGGAGGGGGCCAGTTCACGCTGCCGTTGAAATCACCGCGACTGTCAACGCCAGAGGGGCTCTGGTATTCGACAGAGCCACCGACCGCAGTGGAGCCGAACAGGCTTTGAATGCCTTCTACTTGGGCCAAACCGGCGGGGTTGAAGTGGATAGCTGATGGATCATCGGCCTGGGCCGCAAAGGCATTCCCCTGTCCTGCGGCGCGTGCCCCTTGAGGCTGAAAGCGAAGCGCCTGAGCTTCAGCACCCGTCGACTTCATGAGACAAGACAAGAGAGTGACTAGGACGATACCTCTGCCGAGATACGATGAATGCGTCACAATGTGAACCTTCTCCTAAAGCGTTTCTCTCGCTTGAGGAACGGCTACAATGCCCGGCTGTGATCCTCGTCAATGCGTTTCATTTGATGTTAAGCGTAATGGTGGTATAGGTCTCAGGTATAGAGGCGATCAGCTCTAGACGAAAAATTGGACGATCCTAGTAAGATTTGTTGTGATTCTTGACTTGCTCGTGTAGTATGTTTTACTTGTACTGTCAGTTCTGGAGACTTCCCGATGTCTCATACACCAACGAGACTACCCTTCCCGCACAAGACGTTTGATACGCTCTCCAAGGCTGAGTGCCGGGACTTCATGGAGATTCTTCATTTCGTGATGCAGGTTGAGACTCCTGATGACTTGCGGGACGTGCTTATTCGATCCCAGAATTATTTCTCCTTTACAAGGGCCCTTGGGGGACTCGTTCGTCTTGGACCAAATCGAACATTTGCCGGTTTCAGTAATGTCGTCAACGCCAGTTATCCGGATGACTGGCTCTACATGTACTGGAAAAATGGGTTTGCCGACGTCGACCCGGTGTTCAAGGCAGCCTTAACATCACCAGGTACGCAACATTGGCAAGAGATCTATCAGAACATGTCCTCCGAAAAAGAGCAGGAGTTTATCGTCACCGCGCGTCGATTCGGTCTGAATGACGGCATCACCACAGGCTCCGTCGATCAGGCCTGTGGAGTCGCTACCTTCTGTTCGTTTGCCAGCGAGCAGTCGCTTGATGCGAAACGAGTGATGCCAGTTGTCGAATACCTCGGATATTACATACATATGGCTCTGCTCAGAACCGCGCCGAAATCGGCGCCGGCAACGAATCGATGCGTCAAAGAGCTTTCTTCTCGAGAAGTCACGATTCTCAATTGGATGAAGAACGGAAAGACCAATTGGGAGATCGGCAAGATCCTCGGAGTCAGTGAACGAACCGTACGATTCCACATCGAGAGCATCTTTTCCAAGCTAGAGGTGACCTCCCGCTCTCAGGCCGTTGCGACCGCCATCGAACACGGCCTACCCGCCCTTCATGGGTTGCCAACCGCCAGCCAGGCATAAATCGCAGCAGTTGCGGGGTACCTACAACTACTGCTGTCGGTGCACTGATAGCGGCTAGGCGGCGCGTACCAGAAGCCGATCTTCTGCCAATTCCGCATATTCTCCCATATCGCTTTCCTGGCCGTTTCTTAGGGACGATAGGTGTGCCGGGCTGGGGACCGGATTCGTTGTTGTGAGCCAATCGAGCATGCTGGGACGACACGCTGAAGCTTGCAAGCGAAATTCGTCCAGATCGAGTAACCCTCCGATAGAAAGAACCTCGGCCGGTGGTAATGCTACCGGTTCCCCTATGGCCCGGCATGGCCATCCCATGCGCTGGACCACCCGCAAGAGCCTGTGTTCCACCACCATATAGGTGTAGCGGACATCATGAAGCAGGCACCATTGATACATGCCCTTGAAGATTGTTTTCATCAACCTTGCCGAAAGGCCACGATCCGCGATCGCTGGATCAACGGCCAGTCGGGTAATTTCCGCCGTATCAGTTTCCTTCCGAACACGGTGGCTACCCACAAGACAGGCGCTGAATTCACTCTCCAACATGAACGGGACAGGTGCATGGGTCATGCGGACCAATCCCAGCAATCTGGTTTCGTCTGCAAATACTCCGATTGAAGTACTCCACGTATCGTACACATCGGCTTCGAGTCGGTCTGGCTGTTCAGGTACCCACTTCAGCCGTTCAGCGAATACGCGATGCCGCAACTGATAGGCCTGGGTCATCTCCTCCTTTGTTTCGAGCGTCTTGACGAAAAACTCTCCTTCGCAGAACGCAATTCCTCTTTCCTCTCCGATTGCCGTGGCTTGCATGTGGAGCCTCCTTTTAGGTTAGGGCCCGATATAGACCCCAATTTATTTGCGGACATAGGGTCATTCGGGATTGGTTGGCCAGATGGGTCCGGATAGTTTCATCTCAGTAGAAATACGTCACCTGGCGTGTCAGCCAGGTGTTTTACTAGTCTATTTAGCCTACAAGTACTGACCATTCGGACCTGAATCTGTCGATTTTTAGATAAGAACGTGAAAGGGGAACGCTGGAGTACCAGAATGATGTGGGTATCGCACTCTTATATGACTAGGCTTTCATTTGTTGAGGCACCAGGTGTTTTACTTGTCGCTTTGGCGTAAGTACCGTCCATTCAATTTCGAACGAGTGGGTCTATTTGAAGAAACACAGAGGAAGTGAAAGGCAGGTGGTGGCATGATAGCTGACAAGATCATTGTTCAATTGCTGGACGGTCACCTTCGATCCACCTCAGCACTTTCTGTCTCACGGTCTGTTCCACCTCTAAAGGAATCTTTGGGTCTGCGCCGGTTGGAGTCATGTACCGATGAGTTATCGACCGCCGCCAGGCACCCCCTGGCGGATCCGCCAGGTGATTTCCGGTCCGAGATGCACTAAATATCCAACCTGCATCTGGGTGGTTTAGCTTGGTAAGGCTCGAATATGAAGATGAAGATCAGGAACAAAGGAGGGAAGCATGAGAGAAGGTAGGACACGATTTCAATTGTTGCACGGTAAACTTCGATCGAGCTCGGCAGGTTCAGCTGCCCCGTCGGTCCGATCGTCGGAAGCATCGCTGGACCTGCACCAGTTAAAGCCTTGTGCAGGCGAGTTGACGACCGCGATACAAGCGACTGAAAGCCGCTTGAACACGCTCCTGGAAGATCGCACCCGTATCGGGCGAGATCTCCATGACTGCGTGCTGCAGTCGTTGTATGCCATCGGCTTGAACATTGGAGCGGATCAGCGGGCCCGGAGAAATCAAGCGGCGGAAGCAACAGAGGCCGACGACCAGGTAATCCTGCAGCTCAATCAACTGATTCATGAGGTCCGTGGGATGATTCGAGAGTTGGAATCGGGAAGTGTCCAGGCGTTTGACTTGTCGTCAGAGCTCGTCGCTTTGTGCGCGACCTATGAGCAAACAGGACGACTACACATACAGCTGGATCTCCAACGCAGCGCTATTGATGTTCTCACGAATGAGGAAGAGCGAGAGATTCTGAATATCGTGCGGGAAGCCCTCAGTAACAGCGTCCGCCATGCCCACGCGACCGAGATCGTCGTCTCGCTTCGCATGCGAGGAGCCAGAATTCGGGTGAGTATCCTTGACGACGGCATTGGATTTTCGACGGCGGATGGACAGCCACGAGGATATGGGCTGGCCAATATGGAGGCTCGAGCGAAACGACTCGGTGGGACGTTGAAGCTCCAGTCCAGGGCCGGAGAGGGTACGCAAGTCATCGCAGAGTTTTCTTTGGAACCCCTTCTAGTGTCCGTATGAGGTGTCCGTATGAAACAGTCACAGACCAGCATCGTTCTCATTGACGACCATGAGATGGTCCGTAGAGGGCTACGGGCCCTGCTTCATCTCGAACCGGATATGGCGATCGTCGGAGAAGCCGCAACCGTGGCGGCAGGTGTGGCGCTCGTTGAACGTCTGACCCCCCACATGGTGCTACTCGACGTGAAGCTTCCTGACGCTTCGGTTACCGAGGCCTGCCGACGGCTTCTGGCCGTTGTACCCAAACTTCGGATTCTCGTCCTCACCAGTTACGCTGAAGATTCCACAGTGATGGCAGCAGTCCAGAATGGTGCCCACGGATACGTCCTCAAGGATGTCCGAATGGATGACCTGATTCGTGCCATTCGTACCGTCGCGGGCGGCCATGGTTATCTCGACCCGCGAGTCACCCAGCAGGCTCTGCACTGGATTCGGACCAGTTCACACCTTGGAGAGGCCTCCAATGGGACTTCCCGACTGTCTCCACAAGAGCGCTTGATCCTGCCCCTTCTGGCTGAAGGAAAAACAAATAAGGAGATCGCCGTCCATCTTCGCTTGAGCGACAAAACCGTGAAAAACTACCTGGCCAATATCTTTGATAAACTTCATGTTAAGCGCCGTACGGAAGCCGTCGCCTGGTTCATGAAAGAGGCCCATGTGCCAGGTGCTGCGCGAGGTCAAACCTTTTAGCGCTTCTGTAACCTGTTCGTGCCCTTGGTGCGTCCGCCTTCCTAACACCTCCTGACTGCGACGCCCCCCTCTGGCATCGGTAGACCCGCTGGTTCTATACTACCCCTCCAAGATAGACTCACCTGTGACGGGAAGCGGACTAACCCTTATAGCTTCCCCATGTGTAACGCCTAGACCCTTCTCTATGACTGTGCCGCTGGATACCGACAGCTCAATGTCAACCGAACTTGCTGATCTCCGCCGCCAGGTTTTCGAATTGCAACAGACGTTGGCTGACGCCGAACGCAACCGTGTCCCAGAACACATCTCGGCATGCAAAGCGTTGGAACGGGCCGTCGGCGAACTCAAGCAGGAAATCGAACGGAGGCAAGAAGCTGAATCAGCGCTCAGGACAAGCGAGCAGCAATACCGGTTGCTCTATGAACAGAACCCTTTCATGTGTTTTACCCTCACAACCGACGGCACCGTACTATCCGTAAACCGCCTGGGAGCTGATCGTCTTGGATACCTGAAGGAAGATCTGATCGGCCAATCTATCGTGAAACTGTTTGATTCACATGACCAACAAACCGTGCTGGCACACCTGCGGGACTGTGCCGACAGTCCCTACCAGCTCTTTCAATGGGAAGGTCCAAAGCTCCGGAAGGACGGAGTCAGACTGTGGGTCAGAGAACGAGCGCGGGCAATTCATGACCAGACAGGCCACATCCTCGTTCTGGTGGTCTGCGAAGACATCACGGAGCGCAGGGTGATGGAAGGTCAGCTCAAACAAAACTCAAGGCTGCTCCGTACCCTCGTCAGAGAATCAGCGCTTCCGCTCGTCAGCCTCGATCAAAACGCGCGCGTGACCAGCTGGAATCAAGCCGCGACACGCCTGTTCGGTTGGTCGGAAGAGGAAGTGTTGGGGTGCGAACTCCCCTATATCCAGCCTGGCGAAGAGGCAGCCGCCGATACACTGTGGCAAGTAGGCACGCGAGGGCAGCTGGCAGGCCCGATCGAGCTGAAACGCCAACGCAAAGACGGTGTCATGCTCGACCTCCTCCTCTGGCCCGTTTTTATCTACGATGAGTTCAAACAGGTCTCGGGCGCCGTCGGCATCTATGTGGACCGGTCGGACCTGAAGCGGGCCGAGGAAGCCAAGATCAAGAGCGAAGCCCGACTCCGCTCATTTCTGGACGCCTTGGACGACCTCGCCTTTGAATTCGATGAGAACGGACGATATCTCAATGTGTGGACGCGCAATGATGACAAACTGCTGTTGCCGAAGCAGGATTTGGTCGGCAAGCGATTGACCGACATCTTTGGACCAGAGACTGGTTCCCACTATCTTGAAACGATTCGTCGCGTCATTACGACAGGCGAACCCGAGACCGTTGACTATACCTTGTCGATGGGTGGGGAGTTACGGTATTTTTCAGGGATTCTGACGCTTATTCCGGGGAGTGGGGCCGATCGCGCCACGGTCGGGTGCATCGTGCGCGACATCTCCGGTCGCAAACGTTCTTACTCGCTCCTTCAAGCCGCCATTAATTCGGTCGCGGACGGCCTGCTCGTCATAGACCGACAGGGCAAGGTGACCAGCGCCAACCAACGCTTTCTACAGTTGTGGCATATTCCGCAGTCCCTGGCCGACTGCCGAGACGATGAGGCGTTGCTGGCGTTTGTCTTGGACCAACTACAAGATCCCGATGCTTTTCTGCACAAGGTTCGAGAGCTGTACGAGAATCCCAATCAAGAGAGCTTCGATGTCCTTCACTTCAAGGACGGACGGGTCTTCGAGCGCTATTCTCGGCCACAGATTCTCGATGGTGAAATCGTCGGCCGCGTCTGGAGTTTTCGAGACATCACCGAGCAAAGACGCACTGAAGAAGCCTTGCGTGCAAGCGAGCGTCGGCTTCAGCGCTTCGTGGCCGAAGCCCCGGTCGGGCTCAATATCCTCGACGAAAACTGGCGAATGGTCACCGTCAACAAAGCCTTTTGTGAGCTGACGGGATATGAAGAACATGAACTTATCGGCAGTACCTATGCACTGTATACACACCCGGAAGATCTTTCCGCCAACATCGTGCTGACGGACGAATTTTTCCGCGGGATTCGATCGGAATATACCTACGAAAAGCGATACATTCGTAAGTCCGGTGAAATCATTTGGGTCTCAGTCAAAGCGACTCGGGTTGAGTTATCAGGCCATGCCGGGCCGCTCCTTCTTGCCGCGGTTCAGGACATTACTGAGCGCAAACTGGCAATGGAGGAACGTGAGCGCTTGAGCCGAGACCTGCACGACAATATTTTACAAGCCCTCTACGCGGTCGGTATGCAGCTGGAAGCCGGCAAGTTGTCGCTGGGCAAATCATCCCGGCGGTCCAAAATCCACATGACTCAAGCCGTTGACCAACTGAATAACCTCATGCTCGATGTTCGCCGGTTCATTGCCTTGCTGACGCACAGCACCACCAGGGAGCCGGATTTTCGGCAGGCTCTCCGGCAGCTCATCGTTTCGATGACCGGCGCCGGCCAATCCGCACCTGAACTGGACGTCACAAACCCGGTCCTGTCCTTCATCACCCCCAAGCTGGGAGAGCAGTTACTCAACATCGTACGAGAAGCTCTTAGCAACAGCACTCGTCATGCTCGCGCGTCCCGTCGGTGGGTTCAACTCAGTCTGGCGGATAACACGATCCATTTGATCGTCGGCGACAATGGGGTCGGATTTTCCTCCAAGCGCAAACGTCGAGGCGGTAATGGATTAGGCAACATGGCTGCTCGAGCCAAGCAAATCTCCGCCGTCTTTACGCTGGAAAGCGCGCCGGGGAAGGGAACCACGGTCCTGGTCGATGTTCCGCTGAAGAAGGGACATCTGTATGAATAAGCCCAGACCCATTCGGCTCGTCCTTGTGGACGATCATGAGGTTGTGCGTATCGGACTCTGTGCGGTCCTCAATTTGACGACCGGGATGAAGGTTGTGGGTCAAGGTGGGCGGATGGAAGAGGCGAAACAACTCTGTTATCGCCTTAAACCGGATCTCGTATTGCTCGATATCCGACTGCCCGACGGCAGTGGGGTAGATGCCGCGCGCGAGATTCTCGCGAGGCGTCCCAAAACTCGCATATTGTTTTTGACGAGCTTTGCCGATGATCATACTGTGATCGAGGCCGTTCTTTCCGGCGCTCAGGGCTACATTCTGAAGGACATTGCGTCCGATGCTCTGATCCGTGCCATTCGGACTGTAGCCTCTGGTCAAGCTCTCATCGACCCTCGCTTGACGAAACATACACTGGAACGGCTGAGTAATGTGTGTAGTGAGCCGGGGCAATCAAAACGCTCTCTTCTTACTCCACAGGAGCAACGTCTTCTGCCGTTGGTGGCCAAGGGCCTGACGAACAAAGAGATCGCCCATGATCTGCGGTTAAGCGCAAAGACCGTTAAGAACTATCTTGCGAATGTCTATTCAAAACTGAATATCGGACGCCGATCCCAGATTGCGGCCATCTATGCCGGAAGCTTTAAGGGCTCAGGGTCACTTTACCCATCGAGACTCGCTGAACCGATCAAGCCTGACCGCGAGAGGACGACTCCCCATCTCAACTCTTGTTGATGCTCACCGGTTACCGCGAGGAAAGGCGCAGCCCGATCGCAGATCAAATCCCCATCCGTCCAGATGGCGATCTCTCTCTACGCCACTCACGGAACCCGGAAACGCGGCGATGCATTGAATTGACAGCGTTGAACTCGCTGACTAGGATACGCCTCGCCGTCGATTCGTCATTGACGGCATGTCATCGTTGTACTGTGAGGAGGTGTTCATGTCCGATTCGCATTCGCTCGAATCCCGAGAGGCCCACAGATCACCGAAGCCCCATCACTCGGCCAGCAATCAAGTCGAAGCGGTTTTTGAGACGATCGTCTTTGCCAGTCGATGGATTCAAGCTCCGCTCTATGCCGGACTCATCGTGGCGGAGCTACTCTACGCCTACAAATTTCTCATCGAGCTCTGGCACATGGTGGCGCATGTCCACCAGATGGAGGAGACGGTGTTCATGCTGGGAGTCCTGGGACTCATCGACGTCACGATGGTCGCCAATCTGCTGACCATGGTCGTTATCGGCGGGTACGCGACGTTTGTCAGCAAGCTGGACTTGGAGCAACACCCGGACCGGCCTGATTGGCTCACCCACGTCGACCCCGGGACGATCAAGATCAAACTCGCGGCCTCGCTGATAGGGATCTCCAGCATCCATCTTCTTAAAGCTTTCGTCGACGTGGCAAACGAGAACCCTGAGCATATCAAGTGGAAGATCTTTATTCACATGACCTTCTTAGCTTCTGCCATCTTACTGGCCTGGACCGACAAGATCATGCAGAAGGACAAAAAACATTGAAGCACTCTACACGGATATCTCCTCGCGCATCGAGTGCTGATGTTGCTGTGCCTTCATGTACAGCGTAGCCGCTTGGGTGCGGCGCTCGATCTCCAACTTGGCAAACATGTTTCCGATGTAGTTTTTCACGGTCTTATCCGACAGCACCAGTTTGGCGGCGATCTCTTTATTGGTGTTTCCCTCCGCAATCAGCGCGATGATGCGCCGTTCTTGCGGTGACAGGATATGCAACGAGGACCGGGCGCACCTCGTATCCTGCTGCCGTCTCAAGAGGTGGAAGGTCTGATCGGCTTCATCCGAACTGAGATAGGAGCCGCCCTTGGCGACCGTACGAATCGCTTCAACCAGCTCGATCCGTCCGGTGCTCTTACGCAGAAACCCTTGTGCACCAGCCTCGATTGCCTTGCGGAATGCCTCGGCGTCACCGTCCCTCATCAAACTGATGATCCGAAGTGATGGAAGGTATTTAAGGAGGGTCTTGTAGAACTCGGACTCCGAACTGCCTGAGAGACCGGATTCCAGCAAGACCACATCCGGCCTGGTTCGTCGCGATCCGGAAAACACGTCCTCCGCATTGTCGGCCTCACCGACTACGGTGAGGTCTCGTTCCCCTTCCAACAGCGCCCGCACCCCGGCTCTGACGACTTCGAAGCCATCGGCGATGAAAACACGGATCGGGCGCGAGGGAGAAGTGGTGATGCTTGAGGGGCCAGGGAGAATCCACTTCTTGTTCTGTCGCTCTCGTCTGTGGTTCTGCGTCTTCTGTCGCATCGAAACAACCTCCTATGTGACGAGCCGCCACGCGGACTCGATTCTGTCTTGAGGCTATCAGGAAACAGTGCGCGTAAATATCAGCTCGAATCGGAATTGGATATCGTGTTTTGTCCTACATGGAACCATGGAAGTAACCGATTCGCTGTCACACAAGCCGATGAACGACGGCGTAGCGGATGAGCTCGGCGGTCGTCCCGAGGCGCAGCTTTTCGAGTAACTTGGTCCGATAGGTGCTCACGGTCTTGACACTCAGCTTCAATCGTTTCGCGATCAGTGAGACCGTCAAGCCCCTGGCGAACAGAGATAAGACTTCCATCTCACGAACAGAAAGGGCTTCGTCAGGCCATGTCGCACCAAGTCCCGTCGAACGACGGTCGATCATTTCACGGAGCGGTTGCCTCACTACCTGGCGTCCGGACAGAATGGTCCCTATCGCATCGGACAGTTCCCCCGAGGTCGCTCCTTTGGTGAGATAACCGGAAGCCCCGTGGGCCATCGCGAGACGCGCATACTGGGCATTGTCATGCATAGTCAGCACCAGACACCTGAGGGGAGGGCGTACCTGTTTCATTCGCCTCAGCACCGCCAAGCCACTGATATCCGGAAGACTGATCTCCAGAATCGCAAGCTCTACGGGCTCCGCCAGCACGATCCGAATAGCGTCCTCCCCGGTAGACGCTTCCCACAGCACCGACGAAGGGAAGTGGCTCTCTATGACGTCCTTGACGGCCTGGCGAAAAAGTGGATGATCGTCGACGAGTAGCACAAGCATAGGCAGCCATGAGCCTCTTACGCAAAACCATACTGGTACAAGCAAACGAGATCTAGCAGACAGGAACTGACCTGGATGTCCGTCGCCGTCCTACAGGCACGGCAGCTCTAGCCATGACCAGCACCGCATTGCTGGACTATGAATCGATCTGCGTGGGTCTTTCGCAAGCGGTGGGTAATCGAACAGGGAGGGAATTACTGGAGAGTTCAGGTTGCCAGGTGGTGTTCGATCGCGTACCTGATGAGGTCTGCTGTAGTGGCCAGGTTGAGTTTTTCCAACAACCTCCCACGATAGGTGCTGACAGTCTTCACGCTCAAGGCCAATTCATCGGCAATGGCCGAGACGGCTTTGCCCTGTCCCAGAAGCCGAAGGACTTGCATCTCCCGGTCGGACAGTCGTGCATGCAGCGTCTCTGGTTGCCCGCGATCCAACAAATCAGCCAGCTGGTTGGCCAGCGAGGGAGTGATGTACCGTCGTCCGGCGACAACTTCTTCAACCGCTTTCACGAGTTCAGAGGGCGATCGATCCTTCGTGAGATAGCCCGCCGCACCAGCCTTGATCGCGCGCAGGGCGAACTCTCGTTCAGGATACAGACTCAACATAATCACTCGGAGGGAAGGGCGTAGGAGTTTGACCTCCTTCAGGACCTCGATGCCATGTTTGTCGGGAAGCGCCACATCAAGGATCAGCAGATCCCACGATTCTCGGCGAACTGCTGTGAGCGCCTCCTCAGCAGAACCTGCTTCAACGACGGCATGACAAAGCCCCTTTCCAAGCAACAAGTCCTTGACTCCCTGGCGCATGAGCGGATGGTCGTCGACGACCAAACATTTATACTTATGCCTCATCGCGCCGGCTCTTCTTGCCTAGCTTCGCCGGCAGTGGCGGGGGCATACAGCGGCTGTCCAGCTTCTTCGAATCGATCGGAATGGACACCGTCACGCAGGAGCCCTTGCCCGGCGCGGACTGGATCTTGACCGTCCCCCCCAGCAATTCTGCCCGCTCCCGAATGCCCTGAAACCCGTGGCGCCCTTTGCGCAACGCCTTGTCGACCTGAAACCCTCGGCCGTCGTCCTGCACCGTGAGGTGCACCCATCCCTCGACAGAGCGGAGGGTGACAGTCGCGGACTTTGCGCTGGCGTGGCGAACGATGTTCATCAGCAACTCCTGGATCATGCGATACAGTGCGCCTTCGAGTTCCACGCTACCGATGGACGTGCGCATTTCGGGATCCGCAACGATTCGACAATTGAGCTTCGACTGTTGCCCCAGTTTGACCGCCATCGACTCGATCGCGGCGACAAGCCCCAACTCTTCCAACACCGCCGGCCGTAGACCTTCGATCATCTCCCGCAGCGATACGAACAATCGCTCCACCGTTGCCAGTGCCGACGTGGCGAGCTGACGCACGGACCCGGAAGGAGTAGTTTTCCCGGAACCGCTCTCAGCCAGACGGGTCAAATCGAACTGGAGCGCGCCGAGTGACTGACCGAACTCATCATGCAGTTCCCGTGACAGCCTGGTACGTTCCCGTTCTTGCGCGACCTGCACCTCGCGACTCATCGATCGAAGGGAGCGATAGGCGTCACTCAGGGCGTCGAAGGCCTGCCGCCTGTCCGTGATGTCGGTAATCGACCCCGCCATCCGGTAGGGACGGCCGTCATCATCCCACTGTGCTTGCCCTCGCGATCGGAACCAGCGGTACGATCCATCCTTGCATCGCAATCGAAACTCGAGATCATACGGAACCCGCCGTTCCAGATGAACGAGGAGGGCATCCTTCGCCCGTGATTCATCGTCAGGATGCAGCCGGCCAAAGAGAGACTGTAGGCGATTCGACACCTCTCCGTCTTCGAACCCGAGAAGGTGCTTCCAGCGTGGAGAGAGATAGGCTTCGTCGGTCGCCATGTTCCAATCCCAGAGACCGTCGTTCGCCCCCTGCGCCGCCAATGCGAACCGCGCCTCGCTCGCCCGCAGTGCCTCCGTCGCCATTCTGCGCTCCTCCACAGTGAAACTGAGCAGGACATGGTCGGCTGCCGCCGCCACAAACGAAGTTTCCTCTGCGGACCAGACCCGCTGCTCACCGACGTGTTCGCAGCACAACACTCCGACCAGGTTTCCGGCCCGTCTGATCGGTGCATCCAGCATCGACGCGATGCCGAGCGGCCGCAAATAGGGTTCGGCGAGTTCCTTCGTCACATCATCGCTGCTCGCGCTGGTCGCTTCCACGCTCAACCCTCGCTGAAGCGCCTCGAAATAGGCCGGATAGCGCGAGACCTCCAGTGCCGGTTCGGTCTCGTATGTCCCGAGGCTGCGTCGGTAGAGCTCGCGACAGACGAGCGCAGAACGGTCGCCGTTGAAGAGCCAGAGTCCGACTCGTTCGACCCCGATGGTCTCCGCCGTTATTCTGATGATGGTGCGCAGGTCCGGCGTCAGCTCTTCATACGTAAGCCGAGCGAACTTCAGCTGTCCTTCTTGAAGCCGGATAACCCGCTCAAGCCTGGCTCGCTCGCGTGCTTCCGCAAGCCTCCGTTCCGTAATATCGTAGGCCGAACCGATTCTTGCAGGCTGGCCGTCGATCAGGATCGTCGCCGCGCTGAAATCCAGCCACCGAGTTTCGCCGTCTTTGCGAAGGATCGGGATTTCCAGACGTGAGGGATCCTGGTCGCCCCGTTCGATAGCCGTCAGTCGTGATCTGGCCCAGTCCCGAAACTCCGGGTGAATGATGTGCCATAACGATATCGTCAACAACTCCTCAAGGGTATATCGGGAAATCGCAAGGGCCGCGGGATTGGCATAGAGAAACCTGTCATGTTGATACACAAAGATGGCTGTCGTCGTCGCCTCGCTCAAAGCGCGGAACCTTAGCTCGCTGGCCCGTAACGCCTCCTCGATCTGCTTGCGTTCGGTGATATCTTTGAGGATCGCGAGATAGACGGTCGGCGATTGTCCGATGTCACAGGGAGAAGATAGCCACAGCGCCACCCATATAATGGAGCCGTCAGACTTGAAGCACCGGTGTTCCAGAGACACTGTTGGAGTCCGCCCGGTTTTCAGTGTCTCGATCTGATGGAGGATCGTCGGCACATCGTGAGGGTGGATGATGGCATGGAGAGGGGTCGCAATCAGATCTGCCTGTGGCAACCCTGTAATGTCTTCGCACCGTCGGTTGGCTGCGACAATCCGACCCGTTGCTGTCTCGATGAGAGCAACCGCGACAGCAGATTGTTCGAGGAGGGCGTTGAATAGTTGTTCCGGCCTCGCGGACATAACAACGGCGGCGGCATGGTGGGAAGTCGGGTCTTCCCTCTTCGAGGGTTGGGTCATGGCCGTCTCCCTAGCAGCATGGCAGAAACACGAACAGCACGTGACCGAGCCGGGCCATTTTACGCCCAACGTCCCAAGAAACACGAGTGGCTCTTAGAAGAAATTGCCCTAAGGCCTAGGACCAGGCTGATGAGAGGACCCCCTCGGCATCCCGCCAGTGCGGGGTCCAGGCGAGGGTCACCAGCTTCACGGCAATGTTGGCTTTGGTGGGTTTGATGGATATCGTTTCGAGCTTCTCATTCAGTGGATCGGTTGCAGCGGCCAGCATATCGCTTTCAGCCTTGAATTGTGCTTCGAGATCGCCCAACTGTTTTTGTAACGCTGCCACATTTTCTTCGGCTACCCCGACATCCTGAGACTCTTTCATGACTCGGCCGGCACTCCGGATCGCGGTCGTGGCCCGACCGATGTTCGCGGCGCTGATCGTCTTTCGTCCAAGAAACGCCCCGAGAATGGAGGCTCCGACAGAAATCGCCGCCTGCACTTGGCTGGAACGAGATTCGGTCTGCTGTTTTTCTTTCGCCAGTTCCGCCCGTCTAATACGCTCTTGAAGTGTGGCAATCTTCGACGCATACTTCTGGCGAAGCGTCCCGGCGCTCTCATCGCGTTGTTCTCGCCCGGTTTGCTGCAACCGGACGCGGAAATCTCGCTCGGATTCTCCAGGTTTTGATACTTCCTTGGTGCTGGGACTCCTGAACAACTCCACCTTTTGTGTACGGAAGAGCCAGCCGCCAAAGTCCTTGTTCCAATCGGCGTAGCTCTTGGCCTTGCCGGCACTCGCCGCCAACGCTAGAAACCGTGCTCCCGCTTCCGGATCTCGTTCAAGATCAGCCACCGCCAATTCAGCCGCTGTCGCCTTGTCCCAATCGACCGCTACAGGACCGTCCACTAGAGGAGCCAATACGACCACATTCTGTGTATTGTCGGTTGCGCTTTTCGAATCGACGAAGCGAATCTGTGAGGAACCCAAGAGCATTGGGGTATAGACCAATTCACTTCCCTCCGGCTTGCTACCGCGCAACGGCACGAAGTGCTGCGGAACATCCGGAGGCAACATGGGACGGGATGTCAGTGCTGAGGACTCGCTCGCCTCGCTGAGCGGGCCCGCGTCGATGAGTCTGCGAGGCGTGCGAAGCGGGCTGAGTGCTGAGCGCGGAGTTTCTGCCGTTCCACGCTTCACGTCTAAGGTTTCACGTCTTCGTTGGTCCATCAACTGCTTGATCTGCATTCTGGTGAGCGGTCCGCGCAGATAGGAGAGACACCACCTCGTCTCAAATACGACAGGCTCATCTTCGTGCACATTGTTCATAAGAAAGATGCGATTGCCGAGGCCCGCCAGAGTTTGTTCCATGCGGCCTCGATCAAACTTCTTTCCGGCACTCGTCGAAGCCCCTTCCAATCCCTCAAGCACCCTCGCCTTGTCTCGCTCCGTCTGCAATCGTCCAATGAACCAGGTGCCGGTGTTAGCCAAGCCCTTGTAGTCGAGATCCACCGGGTTTTGCGTGGCAAGCACAACTCCGAGTCCGAACGCGCGCGCTTGTTTGAGCAAGGTCATCAAAGGGAGCTTCGAAGGAGGATTGGCTACCGGTGGGAAGTAGCCGAAGATCTCGTCCATGTAGAGCAATGCTCGCAGGCTCGTCGTACCAGATTGCGTCCTCATCCAACCGACCATTTGACTCAAGAGCAGCGTGACAAAGAACATGCGCTCGGTATCGCTAAGATGCGCGATGGAAAAGATCGCCAGACGTGGCTTGCCTGCCGGCGTATAGAGCAAAGATTGAATATCGAGGGCTTCTCCTTCCATCCAGGCCTGAAATCCTGGAGCAGCCAACAGATTGTTCAGCTTCATCGCGAGCGCGAATCGGTCTTTCGAGGGGAAGAAGGACTCCACATCCATCACACCGATCTTCGATACCGGCGGTGATTGGATGGCCTGAATCAGTGTGGCAAGGTCGAGATCTTCTTCCCTCTTCCACGTCCGATCGAGAATTGTGGACAAGAGGATGTGCTCACGGCTCTGGATCGGATCGGCCTCGATGCCAAGCAGGCCGAGCAAACTCGTGACGGTCGTACTGATACGCTCCCGCAGCAGCTCCGCATCTTCACGCACATCGGCAGCCGGCGCGGCGAACGATTTAAGGATGGAAACCGGCAACCCGGCGTTGCTTCCCGGCGTGTAAATCGCAACATCCGCTGCATCTCGAAGCCGTTGAATCCGTGCCCCATCCTGTTGCCAACTTGCCAAACCTTTCGTCCAGAGTTCGGCCTGCCCCCTAGCATAATCTGCTGACGACAAGCCTTTCTTGCGCGCATCGTCCTCGTTGATCCAGGGTTGAAAGTCTTCACCCTTGAGCGATGGAAACGTCAGCATCAAATTGCCGAGGTCGCCCTTCGGATCGATGATGATGGCGGGAATGTTGTCGATAGCGGCTTCTTCGAGCAGCGCGAGGCACAGGCCTGTCTTGCCGCTGCCGGTCATCCCGACGCAGACCGCGTGCGTCACCAGATCTTTCGAGTCATACAGCAGCCATCCAGGTTTGGCCTGCTTGGTGGCCAGATCATACGGCCGTCCCATATAAAAGACGCCGAGCTTTTCGAAATCTTCCGCTGTGGACGAGGCAGGCGAGGGTGACGGAGTGGATTTCTTCGAGACGCTCTGGGCCTTTGCAGTGGAATCGGTCTTCCTCGCTTTCGGCATGCCACAGTCTCCCTTCGCTCGATGGTCGGGATGAATTGCGCGATATTGTAGAGGTCTAAAAGACGAGCTGCAAGCTGGCGTGGAACACCGTAGCCGACAGTCAACGGATAGGAGCCATGTTGGAACTTGCGTACGCGCTGGTGTGGACGGGACTCAGAGGTCAAGCACATTGCGGCATCCGCATTGAGCTGTATGCCTGCAAGATGCGACCCCACGACCCCAATCTCGCATTTCAATCTTAGTTGGACGGGACGCCCTTTAACAAGAAAGGATCGTCATCGGTTACCCGCCAGAACTCTTCTTTCCAGAATGGGAAATTGCCGAAATCTCCATGCGTCTGTGGGCTTGTGTCTACGGTTCGGCTTCCTGAATTAAAAGCCTTCAGCGAAACCCTTGGCCGAATGCGACGGACATTATGCAGGTGAACGACACGAAGCAGATTTGGATATCAACCTGCTACGAGGTCCAGAGGAGAATCCGGACGAGCAAAAAACCCATCGAACCACACCAAGAGGGATCCGGGGAGCGACAATCCTAAAAATTGCTCAGCCGCTCACCACTGTATTCCGTAGCTCGTTCGATCGACCGACGCGCCATGTTCATTCCCCTATGAACGAAGATCAATATCCTTCGTTTATCCGTTCCAGGGCGAGTGGGTGTTGTGTTCCTTATCGACGTAAAAAGTTCGCAAAAAGTTCCGGTCGGATCTTCCGGCTTTTTGGGTTTGCACGTTGGTTGTGAGAGTCTGGAATATGGCCAAAACAGAAGGTGCCGGTGGGACTCCGGCTTTCCAACGTTCGCTCTCGGATCGATCAGCTCTCCATCTCCGTCGACCATCACAACATGTTCTTTGATGTTGAAGAGCAGCCCCCACTACGCTCTCTTGCCCGGCGTATGACAAGACGGAGAGGCTTCAAAATTCATATTTGGCTCGTTGAACTTAGTAGTCTGAGTAGAAATGCGACCTCATCCGCCTGTCGTGCCTCGCCATCCAGCGACGGCATGGGCTGCCGCAGTTACGGCATTGGCCAGTTCTAGCGCGTAATTGGGATCCGAAGGATTGAGCAGTGCAGTACGCGAGTTTATCCCAACAGCCTGAAGATCACCAGGATTGCCGGTCCCAGCAGCGGTGTTCAAGGCAAAGACATAACGGAAGATGTCCATCGCCATCAGTGGGAAAATGCCCGCCTGGATCTGCGGCAGGCCTCTGAACTCAAGGATCGGAAGATGGATGGCGCCCATCGTATCGGTGGTTACGCCATAGCTACCCAGGGATTCAATTTCGCTGGTATGGCGGAGCCGCTGCGATGGGAAGTTAACACGGGTCAGCTTATCGACGCCGCTCGCGATCCCCTCCAGCCAGTCACGCCGCCGCAGGTGGCCTGTCAGAGCTGCCCGTTGAGCTGAGGTTTTAGGTTCCGCAGAGGCTGGACCGTATTTAAGGTTGTCGTTATAGATTCCGCCCGAGAAAACGTCGCCATCGTCGTTAATATTTGCATTCACGCGCCGGGCGGCACGACAGACCATCAGCGCGAAGAGATCAGGATGTTTATCGGTCGTCACTCGCCCAACTGGCGGAATCTGCTGATAAACTGTGTCAAAGGCGGTTCTCATCATCAGACCACCAGCGATTGTCTTGCCGTAACCGGCAACTCCTTGCTCTCCTTGATCGAGATAGAGAATAAGATGGGCCATCAACGCCTCCATCTCGACCGACTGCTCGCTATGCGGAAGCGAGGCAACTATCTCCGCATGGGCCGCCGCGCGCGCAGCACCGACCCTGGCAAGCCCAGTCGTGGCGGCCGTTCCGCCGACGGAGGTACCAAAGCCACTGGGATCTAGCCCACCCCCGAAGAGTTCCTGAGCCGCAGTGGGTGCCGCCGCGCCCCCGCCCGGGTTAGTCGCGATGTCCTGAAACAGCGTACCGAGTGCGGCCAGACTGAGCCCTACGGTCGCTTGAGGCTTGCCGGCGAGCAAGCCTCCATTGAATCGTAGATAGCGGTTAGCCGTTGCACTCCCTCTCGGTAGCATGTCTGCGGGAATATCGGTATTGGGATGACTATGGATGTGGGTGATGAGGGCTGCGATGTCGGTTAGAGCCTGGGTGAGTTGCGTGAAGCCCGTAATACTCACAGGAAAGGCATCGGTCACAAACTCCAGATCTGAATAGCCAGAATAGGAGGTGTTGCCGTAGTTCGGATCTTGAGCGGTTTCCTCGTCCGCCTCGACATTGTAGCCCGTGCCGTTGACCAACACATCTTTCTTGGGAAGCTTGTCGCGGCGGGCACTGCGCCCAAAGCGGGGGGTGAGCTTAGTGGTAGAAACGGCACCAATCTCAAACTCGAAGCCTACGGCGCGCTGAACGGGGGCAGACGAAGGAGCATTGCAGCACTGAGCGGTGTTGATGGTGGAATTAATGGTGTCAGCCTTCATTGAATTTTCTTGCGCCATCCCAACCACTGCCGCCTTCGCCCCCATCACATCCGCCTCATGCTCCAGTCCCTGATCGTCGTTGGCCAGCACGCCGCCAGTCAGCTGCATCGTCGGCTGGACGCGGCCCTGCGTCTGCTGGACGACATGCCAGGCTTCATGAGGCAGATGCTGTTCCTGCCCTGGCGCTACATGAATATCTGTTCCTTGCGTATAGGCGAGCGCATTGAGTCCTGCCGGTTGGGAAGAGTTGTAGTGAACATTGACATTGTCCATCGACAGGCCGGACAGAGACTCGATACCGAATTTGAGGTGATCGGGGAGGCCGGTTCGGTTCGGGTGTCGAGCCGGTGGTGCAGCGGGAGCCCCCGGGTTCCTCTGGAGTGCGTCGTCTGGACGGTTGCGCTGGACCATGGGAACCTTCTCTTGGGGAAACTTCCCTTGGAGTCGTTCTTCTTCGTCCGATTCCTGCCGTTGCACTCGTGTGTCACCCGGCCGGCTGACCATGAGCTTGGTCTGGAACGTGCCTGATTGCAGGAGCCGATTCACGGCTTGATTTCCGATGGTACCTTGCAACTGGAGAATTGGGTGACGCGTGGCACCGGGTTGCGTCTCGGATAGCGCCGGTCCTGTCCCCCGTCGCGCTCGATCTGGCTCCACTGTGACGGCTTTATCTGCGAGGTGCTGCTTCATGGACCTGTTCCTCCTCGACAACGATGAGGATCGGTGTCAGGCATGGTAACGAAGGGTGCCTGATACTGCCTATCCTAGGACGAGACCACTGATTCTTCTCGTGGACGGTCACCGTTGCTTTCTTCCACAGATGACTCCTTCAGCACTTCCTCCAATACCTGAATAGCGCCGCTGATGCGCAGCAGAGTATCCCGCAGATACATCTGCTGTCGTTCTAACTCCTGAAGGCGTCCTTGACCCGCCTCCAGCTCCTTTTTTAAGGATGCGATGCGACTTTGTACAGCTTGTTGCATGGTGTTGACCCTTTCTCGAACCATCAGTGCCGTCGTTCGTCAGGATGTCGTCCTTACTGCAACATCACCAGCACGGCAATCTTGCCTTTTCCTTTTTTTAAGTTGCCCAATGACTTCCCCACGATAGCCCCCACGGCCTTGCTGGGATCGATAACTTTCTGCGCGTGTCCTTTCGTGTGGCTGGTCGTGAGCAGATCGCCGGCCTTGATCGGCGCAATATCGGCATCCACTTTACAGTGCGCAAAGGCTCCAAGCGTGACCATGAACCCCTTTTGTCCTGGATTGATCTTTGTGTGATCTATTTTGGCTAACTCTTCTATCGTGTGCGTTCTCTGCGGCGCACCCGCTGTCTTCTCTCCATTTTTCTTGGTTTTTGCTTTCTCTGATTGCTTTGCTGGGAGCCCCAGCTGATCGATGCCGACATGGGACACCACCCCACAGACCCGAGTATCATAACTTCGATCCGATACATCCACCTCAGGAAAAAGAGCCGGCCCTGAGGCAGAGGGCCACATCGGCTGCTTATCGGCAATCACAACGACATCCCCTGTTTCGAGAGTGTCTGAAATATTGTTGAGAAACTGTGCGATATCCATAGTCTGTCCCTCGTCCTACTCCGGCTGAAGCTCTTCGACTCCGTTCTTCTTCCTGTCTCGTTTCAACATTGCACACACCCTATGCAACATTTGTTTCCCATCAAAGAGATTCAAAAAGCTTCCGATAATGGTTCACATTTGCCCCTTGCTTGATTCGTCCATGCTCCAACACAGCGATTATTTGATGCAAGGAAGAGCACTATCCGGATGCCACGCTAGAAAGCGGTCCCCGACAAAATTACTCTATACGATGCACTTTGATTGTCCCTCCAATAGAAATAGAGCCCGCTTCCCCATGCGCCTCCAACAATGAGAGAGTTAGCAGGAAGTTGCGCAAGCAGTGCTTTTGCATCAGAATCACTCGCAAATGCGCCTTCAATCACAATAGGATTGGGAACACCCGGGTTACGAACAATATGAAGAGGCTTTTTCGGCGTCACTGCCCCGATGCCGACGTTGCCGTTGGCCGTATTCATACTTAACCCCCACCCGACACCGGTATTTCCCCATAAACCTACGTGATCATCATCGACCATCCCAATGAATGCACGGTCAGTGTTAGGAGCAGTTTGATACATCCAAATACCTGCTGTACCGCTCGGACCCTGCCTGACCCGCATTCTATCGGTTACATCGAAGCTGAATCCTGGAGTTGGCGTACCGATGCCGACCTTGCCGTCTTTGGTGATATTAAAGACATCGCCTCCTCCGGCCGTCCACAAACTCAATCGTCCTCCTGGACTATTGGTAATCTCCACTCGATTCCCCAACCCTTCATTCGTCGAAAGCCGTAAGTAGGCTTGCCCACCCGATGACTCAAACAAACCGACCGCGTCCGCTGCAACCACGTGAAACTTGTGGCTCGGGGTTGTCGTTCCGATGCCGACGTTGCCGGTCACCGTTGCATTTCCCGTGACGCTCAAACTGTTTGCCGCAAGGTTTACCGTCGGATCGATAGCGCTGCCGGCAATTTTTCGAACGGTGCTGTCGACACTGCCGATGGTTCCACCGCCGTCCAACTTCACCTTCGCGAGCACAATGACGGAGCCGTCATTCACCGGGACTGTTGTTCCTGCTTCCACCAGAGGACGTTCCGTCGTACGCGTATAGTTATCGATTCCGCCTACAGTGTAATGGTCACCTGCGTCGAAAACCTCTTCGTATTTGGCCGTGATATACACATCCGCATTCGATCCAAACGCTGTGAGGTCTTTCGATTGGGCATCCAAGAGCACAAGTTCCCGCCCGTCTTTATCAATCGCCATTCCTGAACTAATGCCGATGATCTTGTCGGCGGACTTTGTCACCTGAAGTCCTCCGTCTGCTATCCCCCAGGTGTGCAGCAACTGGTTATGCCGTCGCCGCATATTCATGTGATACCCCTGCTCATCCGTAAAATCCTTCTCGACAAGAAACTGCGAAGTGAAATAATTCAGCCGTTTAACATCCGCCATGGTCAATCCTCCCCTTGAGCTGTCCCTAACAGGGTATCGACGCCGACCGTAGAGTGCCGTCCAATTTGCATACTTGGGAACATCGGGATGAGTTCATAAAACGTGTGCGCCGGCTTCTCCAGATCGATCAGTGCACGGGCAATCTCCATTTGCCGCTCTTGTACCGTCGGCGCAACTCGCGGCAGCGAAATCTTGACTCGGAAAAAATGAGGCTTTTCACCGCCGAGATCCATATCCACGCCGATGGTCGATCGAACCCCGATTTGTACGCCCTCGTCCTCCTCTTCAACCACGGTCGGAATACTGACGGTAAAAATCGACAGGAGATCCTGTAAATTCTTCTTGGTTCCGCGCCACCGGTACAACTGCGCAATCTTTGCGACAAATTCGCGTTGCTCGGTCACACCGACATCGGCGCGTAGACTAAAGGCCGTCCAGCTTGCCAGCCATGACAAGAATTCTTCCGGTGTCTGATAGGGATCGAAATACTTCGTGACCCCTGCAATGTTTTCTTCTATCCCTTGATCTGGAAACGGAACCCCCGTTTCCGGAAACTCTACGCCGTCTTGCCGACCAAGCAGAATCTTCTCAAAGGCAAGCAACCATTGTCCGAGATACGGATCTTCCTGGTAGATCGCCGGCAGAGACTGCACGAGGCTGCTTGCCGATTGTGTGGTTTGCGTGGTCATGAACCTCCTCATACATTTGTCGTTGCCGGATCTGTTCCTTTCGGAAGAACCAACGTAATATCGTCCGGCACCACGTCGGCATCGACCAATTCGTGAGAGCGAATTTCAACGGCACTCAAATCCCCGGCTTCATTGTATTGCAACCTGTCCCGATCACCGACACCGACGATGAATTCGTCGAGCGCTTTCTTCGTATTGGGATCGACGGTTTTGGTCACGAAATCGATACCCGGCAAGGTGTCGAGCAACTCGTAGATGTCGGAAACATAGACGTTTCGACCGAACGGCCACCCCTGTCCATCACGACCTCCGGACAAAGGATGCATAAATTGCCTGAGACTCTTGACGGCCTGGTCCCGTCCGACATCCTCATAGACATTGAGCTGTTGTCGGCTTGCCTGTGAATCCACCTCTTTTCTGACTGTGTAGGATCGTAAGGTCATGCCGTCCGTGATCAGCCACCGGCTCTGCGCCGTTTTGACCGAGATGGTTGTCTGTGAGGATAACGTCATCCCCACCGCATCGAAACGGCTCCTCAACTCACCGGACACGGTTCGGTCATCCAAATCCGCCTGAACGGCGGATGGAAGGCTGAATCGAAATCGATCTTCGATCGCATCCGGCGTAAGCACCAGTGTCAGCCGCACACGAACCGTCACATAGGTCGGTCCGACGACATGAACGCGGGTCGTCAATAATCGGCGTGGCTCCAGATCGGCCGCCACCTTCTGCATCAACTCGCGCGTCGGCTGTGGTGTGTTTTCCTGACCGGCCGGAACGATCACGACGCTGACATGACCCGGCTCATCGATCTCACCGGCACGAGCATTGCCCGATTCCAGATTGCGCCGAGACAGACATCGTGTTCGCACAATCGTGGCATCGGCCTTCAATGCCGATCGCTCAAAATCCTCGCGCGTCACGGCGCGATTGGACTCACGAAAGGCCGACACCGTCTCTCGGACTGCATCGGCCATCTTCGTTTTGAAGAGCGGATCCGTCTGGTCCGGCGCCTCCCAGCTTGGACCGTTCAGCAACCTCAAAAAGGCCAGCCTATTGGCATCTGTCACGCGGTTCACCCGATACAACAGCATCTCGGTAATGGACGCGAACAGCTCGATCAGCGTGATACCGGGATCCGACGGATTATGGTTGGTCCATTCCGGCGCGTATGTCGGAATCAACCTTCGCGCTTCTTCAACCAGATCGGTGTACGTCCGGTCATCGAGATTGGGGAGTTGTATCGGCATGGTGGCTCCACCTGTTCTTCATCACGCCTCTTCAGAAATCAACGCAATCTGATGCAGGCCCGAATAAACTAAGAATCGCCCGGTTGCGGTAACCGCTTGCAGGTCCACATCCGGCAAATCGGCGACGAGTTTCAGCGTCAATGATCGAACATGATCCACGCCGGAGATCGTTCCGAGTGCGGCATAGATATCCGATTTGCTTGGTTCACGACCAAATGCCCACCCATTCCCTTCCTGGCCTCCGACCAGAGGATGCAAAAATGCGGCAAGCCGATCTTGCGCAGCCTGCTCGACACGACGTGCTCCTTCCAAGGAAACGAGAGCAATTTCCACGGTAATATTGACCTTCACATAGAGTGGCCCGACCACTGCCACTGTTGCCGTCGGTACACTGTACCTCTCCAGATAGCTCTGAACGCGAGTCATGAGTTCCAGGCTCGGCAGAGGTTTCCCTTCACTCGAACGCGGCACGATCACGACACTGACCGCTCCAGGCGTTCTAGGTTTCGTATCGAGCGGATCATCGATCAGATCACGCAACGGCACACATTTGGCTCTGGCGACATCGGGAGACGCCAGAACGGCTAAATCTTCATAATCTTCCAGTGTCACGGCCCGCCCACGATGACGGATTGCACGTGGAGCGCGATTCAGGAGGTCTGCCGGAAGTTCAGCTTCAGCTCCCCCAAATGAGGCGTCGAGATTCGTCACCTTATCGACATAGGGAATCGTCGTGTTGAGTTGAACGATCGTGTCGGCCGACTTATTGCCTGCTATGCCGCCGCCGGTTTGATACCGCGCCATTCTGATATTCCCGATGCCGGTCGGAGGACCCAGTCCATTGACTCCATTGCCGAAACGAATTTCTCCAGTCGAGTGGTTCATCACATAATGCCGATCCCGCGGACCCGAACCGTAGAAATCGGGCACTTCATGCCAACGCACCCAAATCTCTTCTGGACGTCCGGTCGGATCGAGCAACACAGAAACGGCGTCCGCTCCCTCTTCCCGTTCAAGAGTCGCTCGCTCTGCGGCAGTCGCCATCTCCAGTTCACGTACTTCCAGCCGTTGACCGGCCAACACCGGAGAGTGTGCCGTCGAAAACCGCTGATTCTCATCCGCGTTTCCAGACCCAAGGATTTCATTGGTCACAGATATCAGTTGCGACGCCATCGCGGTATTGAGAACGACCTGCCGTATTTTCGGCACGAATCGATAGTCACCGGACTCCCACTGCGCACGAAGCCAGTACCGCTCGACTCCAAAAGCTGATCCCGATACAAGCCCTGCCGGAGGTAAGAACTCCACCAATCCCGGTCTCGTCAAATCTTGTGTTTCATCGCGCACGCTGATTGTTTGCCAACCGTGTCCATCCTTCATTTGCCACACCAGACGCGGTGACGACGCCGGAGAAGGGTTATCCAGCTTCGCCCCATAGATCACTTCACGAATTCGGACGTACAGGCTTATCGTATTATGAGGGAACGTTGCGCGGGATGGAGGAAGAGTCAATCCGAAGTACAATGTCGGATACGAGTCTTGCGCCGGTCGAAACGGAGCAAACGTCCTACCCGTGACATCCTCATACGAGAAATCATTGTATGTCACCACGGCACTCAGCGGAGTTGCTGCCGTCGTCAAGCTATACCCCACCGTCAATCGGCCGATCGATGGCGGAGCGAATGTTGCTGGAATGAGCTTGTACCCCTTCTCGGGGTGAGCCGGATCGATCAGTTCGAAGTGAGCATCGATACCGTAGTTACCCGATGTCAGTCGCACACGTAACCAGTAGCTCTCGACTCCCTGGACCGTCATCGGCATGACCGTCGTCGGCAACGTCAGCACGACAGTGCCGGATTGAGTGAAGGCGCGTGTCGTATCGGAAAACGTGGTCGCTCTTGTCTCACTGCCTGCGGTAGCCGTTCCTATCCCAAACCAGGTGTTGCCGTCCCAGCATTCCCACGCCAACTTCGGATTTCCATCGGTCCTCGGGGCCGGAATCCCAGATGTCGGATCCGTCAAGGTGATGGTCAGCGTGACCTTCGCGCCGGCCTGCGAGAAGGCATCTTTGCCGGCTATATACCATGCATCGCTGAACCTCGGCTTTTCTCCGAATGGATAGAAATCCTTGGTGGTATCCACCGGAGCCGCATCGGCAAAGGCGTGATCCACGGCCAGTCCGTCTTTCCCGACTGTGGTCTGCATCGTAATCGACTTCACTTGCGGCAACTGATCGGCGCGCACCGTCCCGCTTTGGGCTTGCCCTGCCGGCGAAATGGGCGTCGCTAATCGACACCGTATCCATCGACTGGTCCTTTTCCCTACGGCCTGCCTAGAGAGGGAAGACAACCCTGTCGTAAACACAATCTCGCCGCTTTTTGTCAGATCGGCCGTCCCATCGTTAGGCAATAGAGGAATTCCTGCCGCCCCGTCCCAGCTTTCCCACATGATCTTTCGTGGATCCGGGTTCTCGATGGGCTGATCCAGCACGATGCTGAGTGTCACACTCTTCAAATTGGAAACGCCTAACACCGCATCCTGCCCCAAATATGTGAGATGCTCGATCGGACGACTTCCTCGAAACGCCGGTACGCCGACGTCCACAGAGGCAGAACTGAGTCCGCTGAAATCATCGTACCGGTCGTACGCCGGTTCGCAGACGAAGATGGAGGTTAACTGCGCCGCTGTCACCACCAGTTCCCGCTCCGTCTCAAACACGACAGGTTCTTGTTTCCCTTCAGCCGGAGGAGCCGAGACCTGGGTCCCTTGAGGGACCACCCCGTCTACGACACTCCCTTGAGCTAATGAGAACGTAAGCGGCACCTGAGCTGATTGCGGAGGAGTCAACGACGCGCCAAGCAAATCCAGGAACGCAAGGAGATTTTTCTCCGGCACCTTATTGAGTCGCTGAAGGATAATTTCCGAAAATCGCCCGACGATGCCGACCAACGCTGCGCCGACACCTTTGGCCAGATCCGCCTCCGGATAGCCGGCCGTGTAGGTCTTCACTAACTCGCGCACCTGCACCACGATGTGCGATGTCGTACGGTGATCGATGAGAGGGGCCTGGCCCGACATCAGACCGCACTCCTTTCTAGATAGAACGGATAAACCAAATTGAACGCGTTATTCGTCGCGCGAACCTGATAGTCGACACTGATCAGCAGGACCTCTCCACCGTCATCCGGCGCTACATGTACCTCCACCACATCGATGCGGGGTTCGAACACCAACAGCGCATCGCGTACGGCTTGCGCCGCACTGCCCGCTGTTGCGGCGCTATTGATGTCAAAGACCAAATCATAAATGCCACATCCGAAGTCCGGACGCATGACCCGCTCGCCTTTCGCGGTTCCCAATATGATCCACACAGATTGCCGAACGCTTTCCTCATAGGCCGCAAGCGTGAACGATCCCTGTTCATCCACTGAAACCGGATACCCTATCCCGATACCCAGCAGCGGCCTGGACATGCTTTTCCCTCCTTTCATCCGATCAACACCGTGCCGACGGCAATGACCTTACCAACCGGCATATCCGCGGGATCGTTGCATGTCATCGCCATATCACCGTTCCGCGCAACCATTTTGCCGTTGATCCTCACCGTTGGACTTCCAAGCTTGATGGTCGCCCTGTTCGCCGGTGGGTTTTGAAATGCGGTGCCCGGCGGTGTTGGAACATGAGACGGTGTATTATCCGCCGTGCTGTCAATGGTGGCGGCCGGCTGGCCCATGATGTTGACATCGCTGCTGAGATTGCCGTTGATGATACCCGTAAATGGATGGGGCAGCGGCGTGGGCACAGGAGGACCCGTCGGCGCCGGAACCATGACGATATGAATATCGACCGCAACAATCCGGTCGTTTTTTTTGGCCGCAGGTTGTCCCATTGCTCAATTAATGTTCACGACTTGTCCTTTGATGTTCATCGTCGCACCGGCCTTCACATCCATCCCCGCTCCGGCTTCGATCTTGGTGTCAGCTGAGGATTTGATCTCTATCTGCCGGGCGTTCAACTTGATGCTTCCCTTGGACGCCGACAGGACGATATCTTTATCCGCCGTGATCGTAATTGTATTCTCGGCTGTATCGAAGACCACCGAATTGTTCCCGCTCTTATCCACAATTTCTATTTTTTCTTTGCCGTCCTCATCGGTCAGTCGGATGACGTGACCGCTGCGCGACTTGATGACACGAACATTGTTTTTCCCGTCGCCGTTTTCAGCCGGCGGCGCGTCTCTCCCGTTCCAGAGTGCACCGACTACATAGGGGAACCGTGCATCGCCCTGCTCGAAGGCGACGAGCACTTCATCATTCACTTCCGGGAGAAAATATATCCCCCGCTCGCTCCCTGCCATGGGAACCGCCATGCGCGCCCAATAGCCTTCCTCTTCATCGCTCAGCCATGGAAACTTGAGTTTCACCCGGCCCATTTTGTCGGGATCTTGATTGTTGGTCACAATTCCCACTACGACGCCGGTTGTTTTTGACGTCACAGCTTTTGGTCCCTCTCTATCACTGAGAAGGTCGTACAAATTCATACCGCATTCCTTCGAACCGTAAAGCGGGTGGTATACCCGCTTTCTCCACACCGATGACTGACTGCCGTGACATAATATTGCCCGCTGAACTGTTTCCCCAAACCGCCGAGCGTAATCACCTTCCCGGCCCGCAAGTCGGTCCGCCCCTGGCACACACCTTCTCCGGTAATAAATCCCAAGACCGATGCATTGATAGCGGCCTTGGCGACTGCATCCGCCTCCGCTTGTGTCATCACAGGACTATCAGTCGTTATCCCTATTGCGGCGCCGAATGCCCGTTTCGCCACCGCAGCCCCACTCCTCGATCCGCCCATTTTGGTCGTGACATTCGCTTCTCGTCCCACGCCGACCAACGCTTGTTTCTGTTTAGGATCCCAGCCCCGGACGGTCGTTTGATCGACCTGTCCGATCGAAGACAACCGTGAGGAAAATTCCATCAAATCATCTTTCAGCGTCAGCGTGAGAACACTCCCTTCCGCATTGGCGACAGGAAGGAAATTCAGCGTCTTGTCGTCGATTGTGAGGCCGTACTGGATCCGTCCGGCTCGCTCGATCAAAAATTCCATATCGGTTTGATTCGCCTGGAACACATAATCATATTGCACTCGGCTGTCCTTCGTGTTCGCTGAAAGGCCCGTTTCCTGTGCGATTTTTTTGGCAATGGCGCTATCCGTCTGCTTCAGGAACGTGCGGGACTTCCGACCGCGTTGGAGACGATGCCGACGATCGTATCCCCGCACCGTCATCTTCGGCAATGTAGACCAGGTGCACTCCACCTCTATTCCCGTGATTTCACCCTTCATGACAGAGGCCAGATCCGCTCCATACCCAAGCTTGATTTCTACCTCATTCCCGACGGCAAATTGTTGTTGATCGAGGATCAACTCCCCGGACGCCGCATCTGAGTTGAGGATTTCCATGGCAAACATGCCGGGGAGATCTACAGTGTCATCGACGGTGATGCTGACAAGCTCCACTTCAGGAGCCAGTGCTTGCCCATTCGTAAAAACCTTCACCGCCGGAACGGGCAGCCCTGAACCTGCCATTTGTTACCCCCCACTCCGTAAAGCTGCCTTCAATTCGTACCTGGAATGGACAACCGACGACCGATTTCAAGCCGTCGTGGATCATCCAGAGAATTGGCGTCTGCAATTCTCCGCCACATCCTAGGATCGCCGTACATCTCCGCCGCAATACTGCTCAATGTATCGCCTCGTTTGACCAACCTTGTCGTGAAGTCGGGATCAGTCTCCTGCTTATCTTTTTTCGGGTCTTTGTATTCCTTGAAAATCACGGACAATTCCGCCCGAACCGGAACCCCCTCGTTCGTAAACAACTTGAAAGTCTGTGACAACTGGGTGATCACTCCGATAAACGGGAAATCAGAATTATGTGGTGGAGCGCCTCCCCACAAGACCATGACCGCAGGAGGACGGTCTCGTTTGCGCTCGATTTGAGTCAAGGCGACCATTTTGTTCGTTTCTT
This sequence comes from Nitrospira sp., assembly GCA_029194675.1. Taxonomy (NCBI): domain Bacteria; kingdom Pseudomonadati; phylum Nitrospirota; class Nitrospiria; order Nitrospirales; family Nitrospiraceae; genus Nitrospira; species Nitrospira sp. The sequence goes on from JARFXP010000003.1 coordinate 643,263, forward strand.
GACGGACATCCCTGATCAGTTTTCCCCCTAAAGCCGATGGATCGGTGACATCATAAAAAAGATTCAGCGTGAGGACACGATTGTCGCCGCCACCGAATGTCAACGGTGGCGCATTCAAAGCTCTATCTGCAGACCCGTTCCATGTCACGGACTTAGAAATCGAATAGGTGTTGGGATTGAACAACACATGGAAAGCCCGGCTTTCAACCGGATGCCCATCTTTGTCCAACGGAGCAATTTTGATTTTTTCTAACGCCATCCATCCACTCCTCGTCGTTCACGCTCGGCAATCAGTTGACGAGCAATCACGCGACTCACCCTTTCGGCTAGGGCGCCGATGTCAACCTTCGCCTCCTGCGGACTCGTCGCAGACTGCTGTGCCGTGTGAGCTTGCGTGACGAGGTTCGGCACCGCTTCAGCCGGTCTGGCTTCACGATCCTGGCGCTGCATGACCCGGCGACTGAGATCGCGCAATGCCTCTTCTACGTTCTCTATCGAGCGTGCCCGCGTCTTCCACACCATCAGATTTACGTTCGCTTCTTCGGAAGAAGGAGACACACGAGAATATTGCCCGTTCGTTTGCATACGGCTCGACAGCCACGGCATCTGTTCAACTTGTCTTCCCACTCGCTCGGTCATGACGAACGGACCGGCACGTGGAGGCGACAATGACCCTGGCCCACCACGCTTCCCATGATGAGTGAGAGGAGACGCCAGACCGGCGTCTCCTCGCGGCGCATCGAACATGTTTTGAAGCGGATTCGCTTTCCGAAGAACCAACTTCTCTTCTGTGCCGGCTGATCCGGCATCAGAAGGAGACAGTGCCGCCGCTCGTATTTTGGATGACTCGCGCGACCGAACGGGACTCTGTTGGTGAGTCACCGGTTGAAGTGCCCCGCTCTGTCCTCCTCTCACTGATCCGACCGACACGTCTGCCTTCTCTTCGGCGCGATGAACCGAATGGCTCGCTCGTGGCATCTCCTCGTTGGTTTTGGCGCTCAGTTTCGGAGCCCCGCTTGCTGATGAAGGAGCGGCACCACGATGCGGCCGCCGACTGACCCGGAACAATTCTGCAGAAGAGGAAGGGAGCGGTTCACCGGTGACAGCGCCCGAGGGCGACGAAAAAGATGATGCGGTTAAACGTGGCAAACCGGTCACAGGAGGTGGTGCGATACGTTGTTCCTCATTTCCATCTCCATCCACCCCGGGCATTCTCAACACGAACCCGTTGGATTCGAAGGGGATACCGTCGCTGTTTCGACAGCGGGCCATCACCGGCTCCAGAAGGGGGAACCGTTTGCTCAGCCAGGCGACCGTGCGCGCATAGATTTCCTCTGGATGCCGCACGTCAACCACACCGATCGGGTGTGTTCTCCGCCGAATCAAACGCACTGCGAGAAGAGAAGGCTGATCTCCCCTCCGATCCATCTTATTCGCTCCGATATGTATTGCATCCTGCGGCTCATCCATGCCGACAGAGTTCCTTTACAACAGTTTGGCCGTTGCAGCGCCGATGCCTGCGGCCAGCGCAGCCAAGGCCGGCCGACTCAGACCGCGATGAACGAGTTCAACACTTTCGAATGCCACTTCTGCAGAACCCGCACGGAAATCGGGGCCCGTCCATTTCACGGGGAAGGCATCGGTAAAATTCCACCAGATCACGGGAATGGCTTGCTTATCCAGAAGATAGATCGTCCCGTTTCTGCGTTCGACCTGTCCCTTCGCCACATCCTGATGCCAACTCCAAAGCCCGAACAGTTGCGTCAATCCATGTTTGAGAATCAAAGACGGATATTTGGTCGGGCCGGCAAAACGGTGCTCATACTCATTTAAGCCGCCTTCCCGATAAGGAGTCGTTTCAGTCTCTACTTGTAACCCGCTGCATTCGGAAAAACTGCCGACCAGAATCCCTTCCACTTCGACAAGAAAATTGTGCGACTGGTATGGATCGAGACGCACTCCCAATAGATTGCTTGCCAGACCGGCGGCGGCATTGATTCCGAAGGATGGCATGGGTCTGTTTTCTCCTCTTCCACCTTATCTTGGGGATGTTTCATTATCCCCTCAGTGTTTCCCCTTGTTCGTTGAGCCGTTGATTGATTTTGGCGATTTCTGCCACCCATCGCCGGCGTTCGAGATGATCGAACCCGACAATCTGCTCATGCGGCCAGTGAAAATGATACGAAATATACGCTACCTCCTCGTATAGCCGCTCTAAGGGGTAGCGCCAGATTCCCCCACAGTACTCAGCTCCACGGAAAACTGCTGTTCACAGTGCGGACATTGAGTGCGGACGTGGCTGTGACCGTTTTCATTGATTCGCCGATAGAGATCCTGCAAATATGCCAAATCGGCGGCAAACAACCCTTCCATCATTTTTGGATTGATATGGTCGAGCGTCCCGAGCCTGGTCACCACCCGAGAAAGGAGGATGATCAACAAATACCCCGGATTCGCATGCACTCGTGGGTCTTTCAATGGAATAATTTCGTCGTACGCTGTGGCCAGACGCATCACGCCTTCTTTATGCATTCCTCCGGCGGCGTCCACATAGCCAACCGGTAATGTGAATGGAAATTCAGTCTGTACCATAGCGTCCTACGCTTTCTTCAGCTCCTCATGAGTGATTTCCAAGGTTTCAACAGCCACCGCTGTCCCGGTCGCATTCAACGATGGACCGGTCCATTTTGACGGCCATCCTCCCAAAAAGTTCCAACGAACCTTCTCGACGCCGGCTTCGTTCAGGAGAATGATCGATCCGTTCTTTCGTTCCGTCTTGCCGTCGATAACGGTCTTGCGCCATTTCCACAGCTCATCGGAGTCTGTGATCCCACGTTTGAGCGTGAGGGCAGTATACTTATTCAGTCCGCTCAACTTTCGCACATGATTAGGATCGGTACCTTCGCGATAATCGACGGGGTCCGTGCTGGAATCCAGGCCACCACACTCCTGAAAGCCCGCTTGGGTAATCCCATCGATCTCGACCATAAAATTAAAGTCGCGATAGGGATCTGTTCTTGCTCCTGTTGCCATAAGCACCCTCCTTATCCGGTTGATTGCGGTTGCCGGCCGCCGCTACGTAAGCTCTATATCTCTCGGGACCTCTCTGCTCCCAAGACGATGAATAATCCGCAAGACAACAAACTCAGCGGGAGACCGCGGAGCCAATCCCATTTCTGTGACGACCATTCCCGCTTCACGAACATCGGGTGGGTTGGTTTCCTCATCACATTTGATATAAAAGGCTTCTTCCACCGTTTGTCCTCGAAGCCCACCGGCACGCCATAAACCGACCAAATAAGTTCTGAGCTCCCGCCCTATCCGTACCCACAAACGCCGGTCGTTGGTTTCAAACGTGGCCCATGTCATATTCTGATCGATCCAGCGACGCACGGTGAGAATCAGCCTGCGCACGTTGATATACCGCCAATTGGGATCCCGGCTGAGTGTACGTGCACCCCAGACACGAATTCCTCGTCCGGGAAATGCCCGCATGACATTGATGCCTTCTGGATTGAGTTCATCTTGCATGCGATTGTCCACAGAAATTTCTACATCCAGCACACCCAATATTTCCTCGTTCGCCGGCGCCTTAAACACCCCGACTTTGGCATCAGTCTGTGCCACAATGCCTGCAACGTGACCACAAGGAGGCACAAATCGTCCATTCGATGCTTTGAGCCAGGGATAATACAAAGCCCCGTTGATCGGCTCTGCCTGCCCCAATCCAAGAGTGTGCCGTTGGACGAGTACCCCGACTTCCGTCGCATCATCCTGTAACGCATCCAACAGTGCCAGTCGGTTGCCATGCGTCGCGCAGTGGATCAACGCGTCGGATTGAACCCGCATCACGGCCTGTGCGTCCAGCCGGGCATTCGGCCGTTGCAAGAGCATGGCATCAGGCACTGCGACGAGATCGAGATCATTCAACGGTGCTAACGCCTTGATTGCATCCTTCAACGACCCCTCCCGATCTTTTTTCAGATCGAGGTCCGCGAGCACCACATAACAACGAAGGCCTCCGTTTTGAAAGAACCCCGACACGGCATCAGCTAAATAGCTGCCGGCTCGGCCATCAGGCTGCGTGACGAATTCAGCCTGGCGGTGGATGGAGAAGGGAACATTGGTGGTGATTCCCTTCTTCACCCGCGCATCCGCAAAACCGACAAACCCCGGGACACCGGTCGGCAGTTTCGCTTCCGGCTTGAGAAAGACCTCTTCCCGATAGACCCCAGGACTTTGATAGAGCGATGCCATCCGGGATTCCGCCTTACTTGCCTTGAGCCGCCGCCTGGCTGATGCGGAAAATCACAAACTCCGCCGGACGGACAATGGCCACACCGATTTCCGTCACCACTTGACCCAGTTCACGCAGCTCGGCGGGATTGGTCTCCGCATCGCATTTGACATAAAATGCTTGCTCCGGTGTCGTTCCGAACAGTGCCCCTGAACGCCAAACATTCGTCAAAAAGGCTGAGACATTCCGGATGATTTTCTGCCAGACCGCAGGGGTGTTCGGCTCAAACACAACCCATTGCGTCCCCTCACCAATAGACTTTCGCAGGAACAACAAGGTTCGCCGCACACTGATATACTTAAGGTCCGCATTCGCGTCTCCGCCGACCGTTCGCCCTCCCCATACCAAAATGTTGTCGTTGAGCGAGCGAATGCAATTGACGCCTTTGGGATTCAGCCCATCTTGATCGGCCTTGCTCAATGGCTGTGTGACGTTGAGTGCACCGAGAATGGGCTCATTGGCCGGTGTTTTGTGGACACCACGTTGCGTATCCACACGCGCATAGATACCCGCCAAATGCCCGCTGGGCGGAACTGCCAAGGTTCCATCCTCATTAGGCTTCTGCAATTTGGTGGCAGGATCGAACGCCTGAATCCAGGGGAAATACCAGGCTGCAAAATCGGTTTTCTTGGGCATCAGGCCGGCATCAGCCGCTGTCTTCGTCAACTTCGTTAAATCATCGGTGCTCGACGGGCCGTCGAGAATGGCAAACCGATCGGCTGTTTGGAAACAGTGTGAGGCGATCTTGTCGCGTAAGGCATCGTCGGTTATACCGGGAGCAGCTACAAGCGCAATTTCATCAATTGCCGAAAAAGCTCGCAGCGCATCATCCAGCTCCGCGCTATCCTTGATCCGCGCGACAAAACAGCGGCTTCCCCCATTGTTGAAAAACCCGTACACCGCGTGCGCCAAACGCCGGTGTCCCTCGTCAATCGCAGGACTTGGATCGGCGGTCTTGGGACCAGCTGAATCACCCACCAGACCGCCGAACGCTTGTGTGAACTGCGTCCAGTTGGCAATCAGCTTCGGCATCTTGCTCAACGTCGGCAAAGAGAAGTCGACGAACTTGGTGGCGGGCGCTTCGTCTTCGGCGACGAGATGAATCTTGTCCGGCACGATCCCGATAAAACCGGCTGTACTAGTGCTCACACCGGCGATCGCCTTAATGGCCGACGGCACTTCTTCAACATACACACCTGGTGAGAGATAGCTTGGCATAGGTCGTCCTCCTTGTAGGCCTATTAACTATGTCAACCGCACGTCGTAATTGCTCTGAGCCGATGCTGGAACCGTAATACCGACTTGTTTTATTGCCGCATCTTTTTGAACGCGCAAGGTATACGCGCCCGCCCGCATCATTCTGATGTGATATCGTCCGTCGACATCCGTGGTCGTGGCCATATTACTTTCGACAACCACGATCGTAGCGTCAGTCACAGGGCCACCTGTCGCATCCGTTACCCGCCCGCTGATACTGAAGAATTCGAGCCGAGTGGCCGGCTTTATTTCCTCTGCTTCGAGTGAGGTCCGCTCACCCACGTGAACCACTTCGGTCATCACAAGGGGGGCGGTTACCAGCGTGAACGGTTGCATTGCAATCGTGACCGTCACCGTGATGGATGGCCGGAGATGGTTCCCAATAGCTGCCCAAAATTCATGAGGGTCCTTCAACCCGTCGGGTTGTGCGGTGACCATCGGTAGCGGTGGCTCTTGCCCGACAAGACTTCCCTGCAATAAAGAGGCTGGAATCGTTGGATATTGTGAAAGCGCCATCAATACCTGGCTGAGTATCCGCTGCTCCTGCAGCGCCGGTTCTTCTCCCCCGACGGGCCATGCCGTGATGAGATATGAACAGGCCACGCGCTTGGGTGACCGGACCATGGTCGCTTGCCCATTGTTCCGCTCAATGATCGGTTCGTTACTCCGCAGCTCCAGGTTCTCGCGAATATCGTAGAGAAAGACATCCACCGTCAGCTGCGTGGGAGCAAACGGCGCTGCTGGGTGGTCGAAGACAACTCGTGCCGTCTTTAAGGGTTCCGGAAGATTCGGATCCTCCAAGATCTTTTTCAATGTCAGGCTCAAATCACGAATCATGCTGCGATGCAACTCCTGGCTCACTCCACACTGCATCATTCCACGTTCGCCCTAACTTTTGGTGCTCACGCCGGGCTGCCTGTATAAGGTGGGACATCCTGATCATCCCACCGTCGCTTGCAGCATAGAAGGCGGCGGCCAGTGCGATATTCTTAATATTCCCGCCCGCCAACCTGACCTCCCGTGCCAGCAAGCACAAGTCCACGTCGCTTGCCAGCGGTGCTTCGCGCGGGAACATGATTTCCCAGATGTGTCGGCGATGCATCTCATCGGGAAAGGGAAATTCCACTATCACCTGAATTCGTCGGACAAAGGCCTCGTCCATCTGTTGACGCACATTGGTTGCAAGGACGGCGACACCTTCGTATTCTTCCATTTTTTGCAGGAGATACCCGACTTCAATATTGGCATACCGATCGTGAGCATCCCGGACTTCCGTTCGCTTGCCGAAAAGCGCATCGGCTTCATCGAAAAATAAGATCGCATTGGTGCGTTGGGCAGCGGCAAAAATCCGATCGAGGTGCTTTTCCGTTTCTCCGATATATTTGCTCACCACTTGTGAAAGATCGATCTTGTATAAGGGGAGATGGAGCTCCTTTGCGATGATTTCTGCCGCCATTGTCTTCCCTGTTCCCGGCGGGCCTGAGAACATTACATTCAGCCCCTTACCCATCGAGAGTTTGCGATCGAACCCCCACTCGCCAAAGACGATATGCCGGTGCCGAACCTGCTCGGAAATTTCTTTCAATTGCGCCAGTTGATCCGGCGGCAACACAATGTCGTCCAAGGTGTGTTTCACATCGACCTTCCGCACCAGCTTCGCCAAATCCTGCCCGGACTGCGCGCATGCGGCGGCAAAGAGATCCGCCACCGTAGCCTGGGACCTGTTGGAAGAAGGCGAGGCATCGTCCGATGGGACTGCGGTCCGCCACTGGGCTGCATTGGAAGCCGCCACCACTGCATCCGAGATCTGATCGGGCATCAACCGGTACCGGCTCGCCAGCGCATCCAAATCAGAGACATCGAGTGGGACGCCTGCGATCTCCAGATTGTGGCTCCAATGGGCACGACGTTGGGCAAAGCCCGGCATTCCGACGGGGACAGCGATCACACCGGCTGAGCCGCTCCCGGAAGGCATCCAGGCCTCGCCTCCCGTCAGCATTGTCAGGCCTTCAGCTTGGGCAAGCACCGCCTCAAACCGTTGGTACTGAAGGATCCGGTCCGGCGCGCGAAGTACCTCTATGCCGTCAATGCAGAGAATCGCCTCGTGCAGCATCGCATCGCGCAACGCCAGTTTGAACAGTTGTTCAAAATCCGCTCCAGACCCCAGAGCCCGCGCCACATCCAGCACCAACAGCGATGCCCCCATGCAACCGACCAAGGCCTCAACCGTGCGAAGCGTCCAGGCACTGCCGGGCCCATGGAAATAGAGCTTGACGGGCCGCTGGACATCGAGCGATCGGCGAATCACCGTCAAGAGCGCCTGTTGATGTGCGGCCTCTTCCGGCATGTCTGCCTGTAAACCGGCTCGAGAGGCTCTCTCTGTGATAATCCGGCAATAGGGGGCCAACCGTGAGTCCAGGCGCTCTTGACCCAGCAAGAAATTGGTGACCTGCTCGTCGACTTTCAGGTAGTGGCTCAGCAGCGGCGGCTGAAGTTGATTCGGATCAGGGATCAATCGGAGCAGATTGTGGTGGAGCAGCGGAGCGGTAGATGAGAAATGCTCCCGCCGATCGAGCTTGTCTTGGACGGTGACACAGAGGAGATTCAATGCCAGATCAACGGTCGGCCGACGTCGACTGACGTCGTCCTGCAGATAGGCGTATAGTTTCTCGTAACGCAGGTCGAACTCCGGTGCCAATGCGATAAACACGACGGCGATATCGAAGGAGGAGAGGCGACAGGCTTCCGCTAATCGGGAGAAGCCGGAAGGCAGCGGCAAATGCTCTGAAAATGTGTTAGACCCGCTGTGCCCGAACAGCGGCTGGCTGGGTGGTTGGGCAAGGAGTCGATCAACGTCACGTGGCGTGATGTAAAGGCCCCGGAAGGAGTCGTTGGCTGATCCCGTCCCATAGACCTCCTGTCCGGCCGCCAGCGCGCACCGAATGCGTTCGTCCACCCAATTGAGCCATGGGAGCAGCTGAGAGATGGCTTCCGACTCGTTTAACGAAAACCGGTTTGAGCCGGCGGTTTCCTTGGATCCTACGGCGTGGGTGTTCGACTCGCCGGCGCTCATTCTCGGCCTAACTTGTCCCGAGGCCGATAGCCTGCCTGTAATGCCTACTGATTCGCTCCCATATTGATGCCTCGACATCCTGTGCACTACTCCGTTGGACCTCGTCATCTAGGTGCTGTCGGGTCACCCAGAGGGCTTTGGGAAAAGAAGACTCACTTTCCGAATCGTTACGGATCATCTGTGCCATGGATGAACTAAGCGAGACCGGACCTTCGGCTCGTTCCTGAGCACGCCGGTCATCATGAAGCAGGAAATCGAAGGCGTTATGGCCGATCTCGGAGTAGTTCGCACAGCGCCTTTCGAACGGAGCCTGAATCCCCTGAATCGTGTCTCTCAGAAACCATCCTAATGGCGTGTTCTTATAAGGAGTCCATCGTACATGTCGATGGCTCAGAACACCTGATCCACATTTCTTTTCCCCTACAGCACATTTAGTGCCAACCTTAATCTCTCCCATCGATCACCGCATGAGAAGTACATGAATGTCCTATCACAGGATCACAAATGGTACACGGGATCCTGGTATTCGTCTTGAGCTGAGCTAATTCGCAAGGGCGCTGTGTGCATAAGCGCTCGTTCTGAGGAATACTTAGCCTCACACACCGGACGCAATTTCTCTCCTGGCCGCCGAATTAAGGTCAAAGTCGATGCCCCCCTCGGTCCTGCATCCGTGCGTTCAGAAGGTCCGCCGCTAATTCAATTGTTTCAGAAGGTCGATTATTTCGGCACTGGCAGGAATCAGAACTCTGTCACAGGAGCTGTGAACTTCCTTAAGCTGACCACGACACCGTGAGTGGTAGGAGGGTCAGATACAATTGAGACAAAACTCTAGCTGGAGGTGAAACAATCAGCCGGCAGCGTCCTCGCATCGCACGAGAACGTCAGCATCAAATTGCCGAGATCTCTCTTCGGATCGATGATGATCGCAGGAATGTTGTCGATCGCAGCTTCTTCCAGCAAGGCCAAACAGAGGCCTGTCTTCCCGCTGCCGGTCATCCCGACGCAGACCGCGTGCGTCACCAGATCTTTCGAGTCATACAGCAGCCATCCCGGCTTGGCTTGCTTCGTAGCGAGATCATACGGTCGGCCCATATAAAACACACCGAGTTTTTCAAAATCTTCTGCGGTGGATGGGACAAGCGGGGATGACGACGCGGATTTCTTCGTGGTACCTTCGCCCTTCACACTCGAGTCGGTCTTCTTTGCCTTCGGCATACCTATATCCCCCTTCGCTCACGGATCGGGATAAATTTCGCGGTATTGTAGTGGTCTAACGGATGAGCTTCAAGCAGGCGCGGAACGATCAACCGAAATGACTATGAGCCCATGAATTGGGGGCAAGAGACAACATGTTCTTAACTCGGAGGACCATCACCATTCTTTGAAGATGACGAACACTGCCACGACAATCAACGCGAACCCCACCACATAGTTCCACTTCATCGCTTCTTTCAGGTAGACGACCGAGAAAATCGAGAATACGACCAGTGTGATCACCTCCTGGATCGTCTTAAGCTGCGCCGCGCTGAACTCCCCGTGACCGATCCGATTGGCCGGCACTTGAAAACAATATTCGATAAAGGCAATTCCCCAACTCGCCAGAATCACCGTGAACAAGGGATAGTCCTTGAACTTCAGATGGCCGTACCAGGCCAGCGTCATGAAGACGTTCGAAATCGTCAGCAACGCGACAGTCTGCATCGGACACACTCCTCCTTCTTTTAAGCAAGGTGGGCCTATTGTCCCTTGAATTCGCGTGGCGAGAAAGCAAATGAGCAAATACCGGAAGGATCTATCAACTCACGGCAAGGGTCATAAAGAGGTTGGCGATGCTCAGAAACAGGATCGCATCCATGAAACTATCTCCTGAGCTAAGAAAATATTAAGTGCAGCACATTGCGCTTCAGTATTTGACGGCTTGTTTTTCGATCCAATCCAGCGCGGCGTCAACATTATCGAAACATTCAGCCAATGGCTCTTTACCTTTCCAATTCTTCCTTACGGTCAAAGCATATTTGCGGAATTTAGCGTCAAGAACTACAACATCGGCATATGGGACCACACTGACTGCATGCTGCAAATCCACCAGGTCTTGTTCAGTAGGATGCGCCTGAGTGTCGGCTGTTGTTGCATCCGATAGCGCTGCTTCAAAAGCCAGGGCGCGGAACTTCTTGATGTTCATTGCTTGAAGATATTGTCGTTTTGATCCGTCGGCTATTACCAAGCCCCCAGGGAATTGAGATGGAAGTAGCATCTGAACGAACTGCTTCTGCTCTTGTCGAGATAAACCTTTTCGTCCAACCGTCGCCTGAACTGTCGATTTGAGTTTCGACTTGATACTGGGATACTTCGATTGCTCAGCAAATGCTCCATGAAAGAGCTTTGGCCTCTTGAAAAACCAAACCAATCCTTCCTTCCTAATATTCTCAATATCATGATGCCTACTTAATTCCGGGAAAATAGCAAGAACCCCTTCACAGAATGGGCTGCGTTTGCAGTAGGGTATTCCAATTGAATTGAAGAAATCCTCAGCGACCTCGTCTTCTTGCAGATCAGTCTTCAGCCTAATCCAGACACATGGAACTTCCTTTGAAAGCATTTCGATCTTTTTGCAAAGGTCTATAGCCCTATCTTTGTTACCATCTCTTATCGCTTCCTGGACATACCAAATAGTCAAAACCAGGGTGCAAGCTCCGCTTTTGCAGAGCAAGACAAGCCTCTCTCGCTGTGACATACATGAAGGCGCTTGGAGTAAATTGATAATCGCCCACTGATCCAAGAACAACGTCAAGGGAGGCATTATTCTCCTGAATCAATATCAAACGTGGCTGAGGGCCATTAGCGCCATCAACCATCACTACCCCTTTCCTTTCTTCGAGGCGGGCGGAAGGGATGAGCATGAAGGCTTCGCTGTAGCGTTAGCTGCCATCCGGAAGCAGTAATGGTGCTGGGCGCCGTTCTGTCAGTTCGTCCGGTAAGGCGCACAGCCAATAGCAGGGAGATGAGGTAGGACGACGGGGTTCATCGCATTACGGCGAATCCGGAATGTTCACCCTTCCGCCCGCCTCACCCCACCCCCGCTTCTTTCAACACCTGTCCCGTATACGACCGCTTCGCCTTCGCGATCTCTCTCGGCGGTCCCTCCACCACAATCTCACCGCCGCGATCGCCGCCCTCTGGCCCCAGGTCGATGATCCAGTCGGCGTTCTTGATGACATCCAGATTGTGTTCGATCACCAGCACTGTATTCCCCGCTTCGACGAGCCGATCCAACACATCCAGCAATCGCTGTACATCGGCGAAATGCAGACCCGTTGTCGGTTCATCGAGGATATACATGGTGCGTCCGGTTGCGCGTTTAGAGAGCTCGCGTGACAGCTTTACTCTTTGTGCTTCGCCGCCGGAGAGCGTTGTCGCCGATTGGCCGAGCTTCACGTAGTGTAAACCGACATCATGCAACGTCTGGAGCTTCGCTTTGATCAATGGAATGTGCTCAAAGAACTCCAACGCATCGTCCACCGTCATGTTCAGCACATCGGCGATGCTCTTACCCTTGTGCAGAATCTCCAGCGTTTCCCGGTTGTAGCGTTGCCCCTTACACACCTCACAGGTCACATAGACATCTGGCAGGAAGTGCATCTCGATCTTGATGAGTCCATCACCTTGACAAGCCTCGCACCGTCCCCCTTTCACGTTGAAGCTGTATCGCCCTGGTTTATAGCCTCGGACACGGGATTCCGGCAGGTTGGAATAGAGATCACGGATGTACCCAAACAGGCCGGTATAGGTAGCCGGGTTTGATCGGGGAGTCCGGCCGATCGGCGACTGATCGATGTCGATCACTTTGTCGAGCGCATCGACTCCTCTCAATTCTTTGCACCCATCGATTTTCGGCTTCTTGTGATAGAGCAACTGGGAGAGCGAGTGAAAGAGCACTTCCAGCACCAAGGTGCTCTTGCCCGACCCCGATACGCCGGTCACGCATGTCATCAGGCCTAGCGGGATTCGCGCCGTCAGGTTTTTTAAGTTATGTTTCTGTGCCCCGACTATAAAAAGCATACCTCTGGGCTTTCGCTGTCGTTGCGGCACGGACACAGTCTGCGCGCCGCGCAGGTATTGGCCCGTCAGTGAGTTGGGATCGCCCATGATCTGTTGAGGCGTCCCTTGCGCGATCACATGCCCTCCATGCGAACCGGCACCAGGGCCCATGTCGAGAACATGATCGGCGGCCTGCATCGTTTCGGCATCATGCTCAACAACCACCACCGTGTTGCCGAGATCCCGCAGCCTCAGCAATGTCTGCAGCAACCGACGATTGTCGCGCTGATGGAGTCCGATCGAAGGCTCGTCCAGGATGTACAATACTCCGACCAGGCCCGATCCGATCTGAGTGGCCAATCTGATCCGTTGCCCCTCGCCCCCGGATAAGGTCGCCGCGGCTCGATCGAGCGTCAGATAGTCCAAACCCACATTGACGAGAAAGCCCAACCGTTCACGAATCTCTTTCAGGATCCGATGCGCGATCACCAGTTCGCGATCGGTAAACTTCAGGGACAGAAAAAAATCCGCCGCCGCGCGAACCGAAAGGCTGGTCACCTCGGCGATCGATTGCTTGGCTAATTTAATAGACAAACTTTCAGGCCTCAGCCTTGCCCCATGGCAGACCTGACAAGGTTCCAATAGCGTGAAATCCTCTTCCTTCTGATCACCCTGCATCATGGCATAGCCGATACCGTCGCAAGCCGGACAAGCTCCGTGCGGGCTGTTGAAGGAAAATATCCGTGGGGTGACTTCCGGATAGCTCACACCGCAGTTGATACAGGCCAGCTTGTCACTATAGAGCCTCGTTCGAGCATCTTCCGTTAACACCCCGACCAAGCCTCCGGTCAGCTTGACCGAGGTTTCGACGGAATCTGCCAGTCGCCGCATGAGCGCATCGCCGGATTTCATCACCAGCCGATCGACGATGATTTCGATCGTGTGTTTCTTCTGTTTATCAAGGGCAATGTCTTCACCCAGATCGACAATTTTGCCGTCGACGCGAGCGCGGACATAGCCCGCCTTTCGCATCTCCAGCAGTTCCTTCCTGTATTCACCCTTTCGCCCACGCACGATCGGGGCCAGAATTTGAAACTTTTCCCCTTCCGGCAGCGAGGCAATCGCATCGACCATCTGCTGGACAGTCTGCGCGGTGATCTCTTCTCCACATTGGAAACAATAGGGACGCCCGACGCGGGCAAAGAGTAGCCGAAGATAGTCATAGATTTCCGTGACCGTGCCGACGGTGGAGCGGGGATTATGGCTGGTGCTCTTCTGCTCGATGGAAATGGCAGGAGACAAGCCTTCGATGGAATCGACGTCCGGCTTCCCCATCTGTTCGAGGAACTGTCGGGCATAGGCCGACAATGACTCGACGTAGCGCCGTTGACCTTCTGCATAGATGGTATCGAAAGCAAGCGACGACTTACCCGACCCACTCAAGCCGGTGATGACCACCAGCTTGTCGCGCGGAATCTCCACGTCGATATTCTTGAGGTTGTGCTCCCGCGCACCCTTGATGATGATGGAGTTGCCCATGGGGAAGTGGATTATAGCATGCGACTTCGGATGGCTACCGGCGCTTGCGGGATCTGCGGGGAGTCCGATCGAGCGCTTCACCCCAGTGAGTCAGAAATGCCGTCACGAATTCGTGTTCTTCAGCCGGCGGCACGGCCAATCTCGCCAAGGCCAACGACACCGTCAGCGCGATGTGGTACCCCTCGGAACGGGACGCGACAGCTCGGCGATAGGCCGGATGCGTATCGTTGATGACGACGGTCGATTCGACAAGACGCCCAAGGTCAGGATCTCCCTCCAACGATTCGAATCGAATGCTGAGTCCATAGCGGCCAGGCCGAGGCCGTCCCTTGGCCCCTGGAACGACGGCGACGCCGGGAGAAGGTTCCTGTCGCGGGAGCGGCTCTTCCTCCACCTCTTCGACCGGTGCTTGGATTTCAGCCAGTTCCTGGAGTGCCTCTGCAGGGGAAACAGACTCCACTGAGGCCTCCGTCTGAGCCATAACCGATAGTGAAAGCAGTGCCTGTCCATCTTCGGCGGAGTCCGTCGGCTCAATGGGCAATCGCTTCTGACCCCCGGCTCGTTGTTCGACCAGCGAAGCCAGCAGCGGAAATTCATCGGCCAGTTCCACCAAGACGGTTTCCAGGTCTCGTTCCATCGGCCGTACGGCGCGGCGGTTCGCCTTATCAGCGGATTCTCTGATATCGCCCCAATGAGCCAGTTGCTGCGAGACCGCCTCCTGGATGGCCTTGCGATATCCCAGGTACAGCGCGCCCCGCGAGCCGACACGAACGAAGTCTCCTTTATTGAGCGTGAGGGCGGCGGCGAGGGCCGGCGCTTCGATCATCCCAGCCATTCTGTCGGGCGCAGCCGGCGTGAGACCAAGCCAATCCCATCCGCGCTTAATGACCTTGCCGAACGTACTGATTGCCATGCCGCGCTGGTCATCCGGGACCGGTGTCTCATGCCGCGTCAGGTAGCCGATTGCGGTCGGTCTGCGCTTGCGCGCCAAGCACACGGCAATTCTCGATACCTCGGCGCCACGGGCGTGATGGCGAGCCAGCACTCGACCGTTGACCTCGAAGCAAAACCCTTTCGGATAATGTTGACTCAGAATCTCGTCGAACTCGGGCTCGAGCAGCGGCTGGTACTGTCGGCGCAGCGTCCCTTCGAGATAGCCTTCGTCCAAGAGCGGCGAGAGCGCATTGTGGAGCTTCAGCTGCACCGCCGTGCCATGATCGGTCACCAACCCCAATGGGGGAATCCATTTCCACGGCGCTTTGTGCCGTCCCGCCAAGTGCCAGCGGCTCGCCACATGTTCCTTGCCACGTCTGGTTTCGGTAACGACGTCTTCACAGACCAGCAGACCAAGCTTGATCCCAACTCCGGCGAAGCCGATACCATGCCCCCGCGTCTTGGTGCTGGCGGCGAGATCGTGGTAGCGCACCAGGTCTCTTCGTCTCATCCCCGATCCGTCGTCTACGATGGTCAGCGTGGATAAGGCAGGTTCCGTCTTCAAACGGAGGCAGGTGGCGCCGGAATCCAGCGAATTGGCCACCACTTCGGTGAGGATGGTTTCTTCGAGCGCGCCGGGATAGGCATCGCGCAAGTCTTCGAGCAGGTGCTGCAAGTCAACGCGGGTTTCGCCCAAGGGAATCACCTCTTCTAGTCGTTGGCTTCAGCCAGCCATTCATCCCACCGTCACCGGTATGAGTGTCATCGTGTCGTTGCCGAAGATATCGATGACTTTGACGGCGATGATGTAGCGGCCTGGCTTGTCATATGTGTGCGTGGCGGATTTCAATTCAAGGTCACGGTTCTGGCGTGTGCGGAAGCTCTGCCATTCGTTCTCGAAGATGTAGGCCCCTGTCCACCGTTCTTCAAACTCGTCGGCCGTCAGGCCAAGTTCCCGTTGAGCCGGTTCCTGTCCGGGCAAAAAGCCCTGCACGCCTCCGAGACCGGTGCCGAACGGAACCTTAATGATCTCCTTCCGGCTTTCATAGTTGAAATCCACCGCCCAGTAGTCCACCCAATCGGTCCATTTCTTGGTCAAGACGTCGCGGGTGACAACACCCTGCTTGTCCTTGCTGATCTTGATGAGCTTGCCGGATTCGCAGACCACCTCGCTTTTGCCTTCTTTCAACTCAGTTTCTATAGACTGTGCGATACCCTGCGAGTAGTAGACGGAGAAATCCGTCAATTCAACGGCCAGAGTCAGCCTGTATTTCTTGTCGAAACGTGGCGTCACTTCGATGTAGGCCACGTCGTGGAACCGCACCTGCCCCTTTTCCACGGCGCGTTTGTCAAAGACTTCCGGCGGGATCGTCTTGGGCGCGAGGTCAATGCCCTTCTGCTTCGCCTCGTCCAGCACGGCTGGAAACAAACCCATCTCGAATTCGAAGGCCAGCACGTCCACGCGGGAAGCGTTTCGCTTGCGGCATTCCGTGATGACCTCCTCCACGAACAGCCGCCCCACCGGCAAGTTGATCGGGCCGACGACCACAAGCCGCCCACCCTGCTTGCCATGAAAGAAGCCCGTCTCAGACAATGGCTCGGCCTTGTAGGCTTTCAAGACCAATTCGCGGAACTCCGCTTCCTTCTTCGCCAGCACCTGTTCCTTCTTCTTGCCGGTGAGGCGGCCAGCCACGTTGAGATAGGCCTGACGTTCATAGCGACCCAGGTTCAGGACTTCAAAGGCGCGAAAAGGTTTGCCGGAGGCTTTGAGCTCACGCTGGACTTGAATGAGCCGCTTGCGCGTCGTGTGAATCCCGAACTTGCCCAGGTCGGTGGCGATCCATTTGCGCCCGAGCTTTTCCGCCACGGCAGCGGTCGTGCCGCTGCCGCAGAAAAAGTCCGCCACCAGATCGCCTTCGTTGCTACTGGCTTTGAGGATGCGCTCGATGAGGGCTTCTGGCTTTTGGGTGGGATAGTCAACTCGCTCCTCGGCTGCCGAATTCAGTACTGAAACATCAGTCCACACGTCGTGAACTGCAACGCCCTTGAGTTCGTTCAGAGGCGTCTTTAGGCGCGGCGTTCCAGTTTTCGTGAAAGCGATTCGCCCGCGAACCATCAAATCGTCAATTCCTTCTTGGTCGTATCCCCAATGTCTCCCGGGCGGAGGCTCAATGCTTTTGCCCTTGAAGATTCGGGCTGGGCCTGGGCCAGCGCCGCTGAGATCTGACAAACGATGAATTGTTCCATCTTCGTCTGTTAGAAAATCATGACCGCGCGCCGTCTCTTCGGTTTGTGGGACACTTGGCTGATTCCACACAAGGCTGTCGCCTTTTGAGTAGAAGTAAAGCAAGTCGTGAACTCGTCCGAGCTGATTGACGCCTTTGCGGCTGGACGTTCTTTGCCAGACGATTTCGTTTCGGAACATTTCCGTCCCGAAGATTTCGTTCATCGCCAAACGGATGAACCCATTTACCCGCGGATCGCAATGCACATAGATACTTCCTTCGCTGTGCATCAAATCGCGCATGAGCATGAGGCGTTCGTAGATCATGGCGATGAACGAATCCGCGCCGCGTCCCCAGGTATCGCGGTAGGCGATTTGTTCGAGAAGATTGGGCTCCTTGTGAAAGGTCTCCCCGCCGATCTCGATGTCCATGCTGAAATCCGCTCCCACGTCGAAGGGCGGGTCGATATAGATGAGCTTGAGGCCGCCGGCCTCCTCGATCTGGCGGCGGAGCGCGCCGCTTTTGAGGGAGGAGAGAATTAGCTTGTTATCGCCCCAGATGAGCTTGTTGGTCCAGCCCTTGATCTGCCGTCCGCCTAGGTCAAGATCCAGCTCCCCGTCGCGCTGCTCTTTTCGTGGCTCATCAATGTGTTCGAGCGTCTGAAAAGGCAGGATCGTGGTGCAGACTTCTCGGCTTTTGCCGTTCCAGACGAGTTCGACCTCGCGTTTGTCGGCGAACAGGAGAAACCGATACTTCTCCGGCAACGGCTTGCCCTGCTCGATCAGCTTGATCAGATCGCGCTTCTCTGCGTCGGAGAGGTCGTACCGCTCGGAGTCATGTGGTCGTGCCATAAAAGTATGTTCGGTTAATCAATTCGGTTAGTACTCTCTTTATTACCCTCTTTTGAGGGTAATACCCAATTCATCCGCCCGACATCCGTCAATTAGCTCTTCTTTTAGCTCTTTTCGGTCAGCCATTAGCTCTTTTCCCCCTTCAGGCACCAGAGCGCCCCAGGACCACGCCCGATGGCTTCGATCCGCCCCTCTTTCCGCAGCCGGGCCATCACCAGGCGGATGGTCGCACGGCTCACTCCAGGACATTGCCTGGCCACATCCTCGACAGAAAACTCGCCCACCATATGGTTGATCGCATAGGAAACCAGTTCTGCCTTCGCTGCCGGCCCGGTGCTTTCACGCCCCGCCCTTCGTTCGAACTCAGTATAGGCCATATTGATCACATCCACGGTGTACGAGAAAAACGGGAGCACGTCGTGGCGGCTCTCATGCCAGCCTTGGGAGCTTTCATGCAGACGCGCGTAATAGGATTCCTTGGTCGTTTCAATCAGCCGCTCCAAGCTGATGTATCGCCCGACTTCGTAGTCAAGCTGGTACAGCGCGAGCAGCATGAGTAATCGGGAGACCCGGCCGTTCCCGTCGGCAAAGGGATGGACGCACAGGAAGTCCAACACAAGCGCGCTCACGGCCAGAATCGGTGTGACCTGCTTCTGCTCCAGCACATGCTGGTACAGCAGGCAGAGGTTTTCAATCGCCTTGGGGACTTCCTCAGGTTCGACCGGCTTAAAGCGAATCTCCGTTGTGCCGTCCGGATAACGCGCCACGATGTGGTTGGGGCGATCCTTCCATTCCCCCGCCCTCGGATCGACCTCGCCGTGGATCAGCCGGTGAAACTGCCTGAACGTGTCCGGAGCGATCGGGATTTCACAGGCTTTGGCGTGAATCCATGCCAGCGCCCTCCGGTAGCCGGCTATTTCATTTTCAGACCGGTTCGTGGGCCTGGCCCGCCCCAACACCAGAGGCCGCAAGCGATCCCGCGCGACGGTGACGCCCTCGATACGGTTCGATGATTCGACGCTTTCCACTAACGCCATTTCGCGGAGGGCCTTCAGCACCTGTGGAGTCTGCTTGCCGTAGAGAGCCTGTCGCCCTCGCGCCGCGGCGATGTCGGTCAGCGCCGTGACCAGCCGCTGTGGAATGCCCAATTCAGATAGCCGGACGGTCCTGAACGAGTTCATGCGGCGGCGGCTTCCTGTTCAAGAAATGAGAGATCCAGATCGTGGACGCAAATCTGCGCGGTCATGAGTTGGTGAAGGAGGGTGCGGAAGAAGCCAGTAAACGATCGTGGTTTTTTCTGCGGCGACTGGCGGGTGAACAATTCCTGCTTACCTCTGGCCTCGGCGAGATCGGTCAGATACCACGTCGTCTGTGTGGGCAACGTGGGCGGTTCGGCGGCGAGTTGGCGGAGCGTCATCATGGCCGGCTCTTGTACTCCGTAAAGCTCGCGGCAAGCGCGGCGAAGGTGCCCGGTGTGTGCTGCTCGAAGCCAGCTTGATCGACGAAGACAAAATCATACCGCCGGCCATCCTCCTCGGCGGCGGTCACATCGGCGCACCATTGTTTGAGGCGGGCCATCTTCTGCGGCAAATCCAATTCCTCGCGCCCCTTGGTTTCTACAAGCCAGACCGTGCTATCGGTGGTCCGTACGATGAAATCCGGCGTGTAGCTGGAAAGATCGCCGTCGGCCTTCACGTAATCGAGCTTGAAGCCGACCGCCAGGTAGTTCTTCGCGAATGCCGCCACGTCATCGGCCGATTCAAGAAAGGCGGCAAACGACAATTCAAATCCTCCAGAGTGTGGCTCGCCGACCGTCTTGGTGAAAATGGATTTTTTCGCCACGAGGAATGGACGGTGTTCGGTGCGGAAGGGACGTGTTTCCTTCAGGCGAATCTTGGCTTCGATGCGCGTGATGCCGCTGTCTTGAATGGTGAGGGCATTGATAGCGGCCTTGAAAGCGTCGTAGAGGACTTTGCCGGACTCCGGCTCGGAGAGGTTGCGGAGCACCACGGGATCTTCGAGGTTCACCGGCCCCCCGTCAAAGAGGTGCTCACGCATGAAGGTCTTCACCTTCCCATACAGCAGGTCATAGCCGCCGACAAGCCGCAAGTCCTTGAGCAACTGGCGCGCGAAGAATGCCACGACGGAACGGAAATCGGCAGGCCCGGAGCCGTCGAGTTGGATCGTATGGTGAATCTCTGAGTCAAGCATCGTCTTGAAGACGATTTCTCTCGTTTCCTCCGGCGTGAACGGTTTGAGAGGAAGCCTTTTGTTGCCTAAGGCTGCTGGGTCGAGGTCATCGAGATTCTTGAACTCGCGGTGGAACCGACGGGTAAGCTTAGGGAGCGGAATGTCGAGTTCTTCAAGATTCTTCGCCTGATTCTCCCGGTCCACTTCAACGATGAGCGAGTCTTGCCGTGCTGTGCCACCGCCCATCGGCACCCGCTCGAAGCTCACGCCTTCGCCCTGAATGGATTCGACGAATTCCATGAACGCGGGGGTACCCATCACCGAGACGGTTTCTTTCGTATCCGTGCCGAAGTACATCCGACGGAGGCCGCGCCCGAGGGTTTGCTCCGGCAGGATTTGGCTTTCCGCCGTGTATTCCCGTAATCCGACGATCACGGTGACGTTGCGTACGTCCCAGCCTTCTTTGAGCATGAGGACGGACACAATGGCCCTGTAGGGAGATTGCCAGGAATCGATTTCGTTGGACTGTTTGCGGAGCAGTTCGAGTTCTTCCTTCTTCTTGCCTGAAGTCGCCTCGGAAATTTCGCCGTTGTTTTTAGTGTGGATGACTAACACCCCACCTTGCAGTTCGGGACAGATCTTTTCGAGGTAGGCTCCCACATCGTCGCAGTTGCGGGTGTCGTCCACCATGACAAAAAGCACGGCTTTCTTACCAAGTGCCTGGTGTTCGGTGTAACTCTTCCGCCATTCCTCAATCCCGAGAGCCAGGTAGTCGGCGTATTTCTCCGTGAAGAGGGCGCTCGTTCTTTCAATCAGCCGGGCGCGGCTGGCCGCATCGGGAAGGACGGGATGTTTCACGACGTTTTGATGGATGGCCTCCACGAGCGGATAGTCGGACACGGTTTGCACGAAGATCGCCCCGTTGTTGTGCCGTGGTGTCGCAGTCACGTCCACCTGCAACGCCAAGCGGCAATCTTTTTGGAGCATCTTGTGATGGATATCCTGAATGGATTTGAACCAGGCCATCTTCGGGTCGTGGATGTGGTGCGCTTCATCATTGAAGACAGCCAGTTCCTCCACCTCACGGACGATCTCGCCAAGATCGGTCTGGCTATCGGTGGTTTTGCCGACAGGTTTAGGACCGAAGGGTGACAGGAAGTAGTCACGTAGGTCGTCGTCCTCCAGCGAAGGATCGGCCACGTCACCGAGGAACACGCGGTGGATGTTGGTCAAGAAGAGGTTGCCTGTATCACGGACCACGCGCACATCATCCTGGATGTGCAGGGTGAGCTGAAAGTCGTCACGCCAGTTGCGACCCTCGTGACCATTGCCCGGGAGAATTGGGTCATTGAAGAAAATCTTGAGGCCGTCGAAGTCCGCCCGCAGCCGATCGAGGACGATGATGTTCGGCGCGATGACCAGGAAATTGCGAGACAGCGTGGACTCCGACTCATAGAGCTTGTGGAAAAAACTCCAGGCAATGAGGAGAGAAAGGACTTTGGTTTTCCCTGCGCCGGTCGCCATTTTCAAGACATAGCGCGGCCAGTCTTCATCGAACATGCCGGAAGAGACGGCTCCAGAAGCATCGAAACGAAGGAGATCATACTTGTCTCGGGCACGACGGACCTCGACCAGCCAGATCACTGTTTCTACTGCCTCGCGTTGGGCAAAGTAATAGCGGAAGGGAGACAGCGACCCATCGGCATTTTCGATCAGATGTTCACTTTCGAACCAGTGACGGAGTAAGGCTGCTGAGGTCGCGGATGCATCTGGATATTTCTTGTCTCGCCATGTAAATACCTCCTGTCGCACCTTCGCCACGAGCGGCGGCAACAGCTTCTCGTAGGCCGTGTTGCGGAGTGTTTCGTCGGCCGGAAACCAGCGTTGCTCAGGAACAAGGGGGGTGTACGGTGAAAGTGGAAAGTCAGGGTGAAGGGCCATACTTTTTTAGGCTACTTACCGATTTGGCCGGGAAGGATACCCGGTTCTGCATGGGAAATCACCATGTTGAATGTCTATGGTTATGAAGCGCTGCTTGACCGCCCTCATCTTCAGTCTGCAGAAAGTCACCTTATTTATGGCACTTTGGACAGAATGGGTTCGGTTTAGCGGCTTGACAGCGTCTTGAACCGGGTGCTACCACCGTTACATGGTGAAAACCGACCATCGTCCATTGGCCAAAGACTCCCAGACTCCCGCCAAGGTCGTCTCGACGTGGTCCGGCCAGGCTCGCGAGGATGCGGTGCAGCGGATGTTCACCGCTATTGCACGAGTGTACGACCTGAACAACACGCTGTTGAGTTTCGGTCTGCATTACCATTGGAAAAAGATCACTGCTTCCTTCATTACTCCCGTCGGACGGGGAACGGCGCTCGATGTCGGATCCGGCACAGCCGACCTGGCGCTCCTTGTCGAGTCTCGAATGGGACCCAAGGGACGTGTGATCGCATCAGACTTGAACCACGCGATGCTGGCCGAGGGCTTCAAGAAGATCGGGGGTAAGGGCCTCACCGACAAGATCACCTGTCTCCAGGCAAGCGCAGAACATCTAGGATTTGGAGACAACAGCTTCGATGCGGTCACCACCGGTTTCTGCATGCGGAATGTTGGAGATTTGCCGGGAGCCGTGCGAGAGATCCGCCGTGTGATGAAGCCCGGTGGCCGCTTCGTGTGCCTGGAGTTTTCGCGTCCGGTGTTCGGTTGGTTGCGAACGCTCTATGATTGGTATTCCTTCAAACTGCTGCCCTGGATCGGCACCATGGTCGCCCGCGATCGCACCGGCGTCTATGAGTACCTTCCGGCGTCGATCCGGACGTTTCCCGACCAAGAACGGCTGTGTCAAATCCTACGCGATGCCGGGTTCCGTCAGGTGTCGTACAAGAACCTCAGCGGCGGCATTGTCGCCATTCATGTCGCCACCAAATAGTCTGACGCTGTGAATTCGATCCTCTACATCTTCCTCCCTTGCAAGAAGGTCTATCCCGTCGGGATCACCTACTTGGCGGACTTTATCCATCGGCGAAAGCCCGACGTCCGTCAGCGCATTCTCGATCTCTCGTTGTTTCCAGTCAAGCATCGAAGCCAGGCCATCCGCAATGCGGCCACGGAGTTCAAGCCGGACCTAGTCTGCTTTTCTTGGCGCGATATTCAGATCTTTTCGCCCCATGAAGGCGACACCTCGCTGGAGCATGCGTTCAATTTTTACTTTGCCGGTAACCCTCTCAAGCGGATCACCGCCTCGATTGAAGGCGTGAAGCAGCTCTACCGCTACTACAGCCATATCTCTACCATCCTGTCGTACCCTGCCCTGATCCGTAAAGAGTTCCCCAAGGCCCAGATCATGATCGGAGGCGGGGCTTTTACGGCCTTCGCCGATCAATTGATCGAAAAGCTCCCGGAAGGAACCATCGGCATCCTCGGTGAAGGGGAAGACGCCATACTCAAAGTTATCGAAGGCCGGTCAATCGAGGATGAGCGGTACATCGTCAAAGAAGGGAACCAGATCAGGAAAGGCCGACAGGGCTCGCCGGCGCTGCTCGACGCGCTGACCGTCGATTTGCCCTACCTCACGTCGATCTTTCCTCAATATGGCGAATATATCAGTGAGTCAATCGGGGTGCAGTCGAAACGAGGCTGTCCGTACGACTGCGCCTTCTGCCTCTATCCGTATATTGAAGGCAAGCGAGTCCGCTACCGACCACCTGATATGGTGGTCAAGGACATTGCCCAACATTACCATCAGTGGGGCGCCCGCCGATTCTGGTTTACCGATGCCCAATTCATCACCGGGAAGGAAGCCTATCCTCAATGCACGGAGATCCTCGAACGGATCGTGGCTGAGAAACTCGACATCGAATGGTCCGGCTACATCAGAACCTCGCTGATCACCCCGGAACTCGCGAAGCTGATGGTCCGTTCAGGGGTAGGTGATCTGGAGGTGGCCATTACCTCAGGCTCGCAAGAGGTTCTGAATAATCTCCACATGGGGTTCAAGCTGGAACGGTTGTATGACGGCTGTCGCTATCTGGCGGAAGCCGGCTTTAAAGGCAAAGTCATCCTGAACTACTCCCTCAATAGCCCCAAAGAAACGGAAGAGAGCCTTCTCCAGAGCGTGGAGGCCTACAAAAAGGTCGCCTCAATCCTTGGAGAAGAGCGTGTTTTCCCATTGATGTTTTTCTTGGGTATCCAGCCGAATACCGACCTTGAGCAGCGATTGTTGGAGGAGGGATACTTGTCAGCCGGCTACAACCCCTTGATGCTGACCCCGACGAGTATCAAAAAGTTGCTCTATAATCCTGCCCCCCTCAACAAGATCATCGCCAAGGCCTGTCTCCGAGCCTGGGAACGGAAGCAAGGGAGCCGTGATCCCCGGCGATGGACTGGATCTCTGTCACAAACTTCAGAATCACCCACCTATGCCGACCAGAACCTCAGCCGGGGTATTGAGGGTAATTCGGGGCGGGACGCGCTCCTCTCACTCGAAGAAATTATTCGTTCTCGCCGACCAGTTCCATCCCCTTCACAGACACCTGAGCCAAGAACTTCGACCGGGTAATTTTTCTTCGAATGCGTCCGAATCACCATATTGAACCCATATTTCTCGATCTCCCGCTTTCGTGACGCCTTGCATTCCGATTTGGGCCAGTGCTATCATTTATTTTCTTTTGAGAAGTGGGGCAGTACGTCAACCATTTGGTTTTTCAGATAATTACAGTCCCCTTCCTCTACCTAACTCGCGCCTTAAGGAGGCGCCGTAATGTATAAGACCATCTATATTCCAGTCGATAACTCTGACCATTCTAATACTGCGGTGGATGTCGGCGTCCAGCTGGCCAAAACCTTCGGCTCGAAAATTGTGGGAAGCCATGTCTATGCTGCGAAAATGCATGACAAGCGCTTCAAGCAGATGGAAGCCGGATTGCCGGAGGAATACCACGATGAAAAGGAGCTCGACCGGCAGCGCCAGATCCATGATTCGCTGATCACCCGTGGACTCCAAATCATCACCGATTCTTACCTCGACTACGTCGACAAGAAATGCAATGAGGCCAATCTTCCTATCGAGCGCCGATCGCTCGAAGGGCGGAACTGGAAGGTGCTGGCTGAGGACATCAACACCAACGGGTACGATCTCGTCATCATGGGAGCATTGGGGGTCGGTGCGGTCAAAGACAGCGTCATCGGCAGCAACACCGAACGTGTGGTCCGCCGAGTCCGCAACTCCGATATGCTGATTATCAAGAACACCCAGCCGTTGAAGAGCGGCAAGATCGTCGTCGCCGTCGACGGCAGTCCTTACTCGTTCGGCGGGCTGATGACCGGCCTCGCTCTCGGCAAGGCGCTTAACATGCCGGTAGAGGCTATCTCTGCTTTTGACCCCTACTTCCACTATGCCGCCTTCCACAGCATTTCGGGTGTCCTTAACGAAGAAGCCGGGAAAGTGTTTCGTTTCAAGGAACAGGAAAAGCTGCACGAAGAAATTATCGATAGCGGCTTAGCAAAAATCTATCAGTCTCATCTGGACATTTCCCGTGAAATTGCCCAGGCCGAGCAAACGGATGTGAAAACGACGTTGCTGGACGGAAAAGCCTTCGAAAAAATCATTCAATATGTCCGCAAGGATGTCCCGGCCTTGTTGATCGTCGGACGCATCGGCGTTCACAGCGACGACGACATGGATGTCGGCAGCAATACGGAAAACCTACTCCGGAGCGCCCCCTGTAACGTGCTGGTCTCCAACCGCAAATATGTTCCTCCGATCGACACCCAGGCTGAGTACACGATCGCCTGGACGGAAGAGGCCTTGCGACGGATGGAAAAGATCCCGGTCTTTGCACGAGGCGTGGCAAAGACCGCCATTCATCGGTACGCAATAGAAAAAGGCCATACGATCATCAGTAACACCGTCGTGGATGCCGCGGTAGGTCACATTCTACCCAAGGGCGCCATGGACGCCATGCGCGCGCTTGGTGGGAGCCTGGACGCGGCGGGTATCGACCGTGACAAGATGCAGGCCGACCAGGCCGTAACGAAGGATCTCATGGGTCCGACCTTGAGCGGAATCATGACCCAGATCGTTGAAGAGAAGCCGAAGGAGGTCGATGCGTCCACCCAGGCCTACCTGGACCGTATGAGTCAAAGTTATTTCGTCTGTGACGGGTGTGGCTATATCGGGAAGGGGGATACTCCGGTCAAATGTCCGGTGTGCAGTTCAGATGGGACGAGATTCAAACAGGTCGACAAGAAAGTCTTTGAGGTGGCGGCGAAAGCTGAAGGCGAGCTGGAAACCGACGTTGCCTACGACGATGTGCCGATACAGTGGACCAAGGATGCGAAAGAGGCGATCCGCGCCGTTCCTGCCGGATTCCAGCGGAGGCGGGCGAAGGCCAAGATTGAAAAGAGCGCGCGTAAGCTGGGCATGACGACCATCACGCTCGAATATGCGGCGCCGATGGTCAAGGAAGCCGCAGCTGAAGACTATACCCCCATTTTTTCCAATAGGGGAACCGGCACATCGCCGACAGCGGAAGCCGCGCTTGCAGCCGCGAATGGGAATGGCTCGAATGGTCATGTCGAACCGGCCTCACCTTACACCTGGACTAGCGAGGCACAGGCCAGATTGGATCGGGCTCCCGAAGGTTTCATGCGCGATTGCACCAAGGCGCTGATCTTGAAGCATGCTGAGAGGACCGGAGCAACCGTGATCACACTCGAAGTGGCAAATGAAGGCATCGAACAGGCGAAGGGGTACATGGCGGAAGCTATGAAGACCGGGAATCTCAAAGACATGATCGCCGACCTCACCGGCAAGTCCTCGACTTGAGTGTTGAGTTGTGAATGTTGAGTTGTGAGTTGCAGTCGCTTTCCCAGACCTCGTTGCTTACCCAGACCGAGAACTAAACACTAAAAACTCAGCATCCAAAGCTCTTCTTATGGGTAAATCTCTTCCTATCTTCAATGGCCTTTCAGGCACTCTAGGCTCTTTGCAGCAACAAATTGGGCAGTTCTTCACTCCCACCTCAAATGGGGACGAGCCCTTTGACGGTCGGACGGTTGACGACTTCAAGCCCTACCTCGTTGCGCTGAACTTGACCAAACGCTGCAACCTCAAATGCGATCACTGTTATCTCGATGCGACGACCAAAGCAGCCGGTGGGGACGATGAGCTGAGTACCGAAGAATGTTATCGACTCATCGAGCAGATCGCGGAGGTGAATAAGGGTTGTCTCCTCGTCATCACAGGCGGCGAACCACTCGTGCGACCTGACATCCTCGATATTGCCCGTTACGCAGTCAAACTCGGCTTCATGGTCGTCTTCGGGACAAACGGGATGCTGATCGATGACCGACTGGCCAAGACTCTGGTCGAGATCGGTGTGATGGGCGTGGGCATCAGTATTGATTCTTTACAGGCCGCCAAGCACGACGCCTTTCGCGGCGTACCGGGGGCCTGGGACGCGGCAGTCGCCGGCATTGAAGCCTGCAAGCGGAACGGTCTTCAATTCCAAGTCCATTTCAGCGCTCAACCGATGAACTATGCGGAACTACCGGAGGTTGTCGACTGGGCGCACCGACTCGGTGCTCGCGTATTGAATGTGTTCTTTATGGTTTGCACTGGACGAGGAGAAGAGCTGACGGATATCACTCCCGCTCAGTACGAAGAGGTGCTTGGATACCTCGTTGAATGCCAGGATAATTACAAGGGCATGCTGGTCAGGGCCCGCTGCGCTCCGCACTTCAAACGGTTGGCTTATGAGAAGGATCCCAATTCCCCGATCACCAAAGCCACTGGATACATGGGGGGAGGGTGCCTCGCAGGCACTAACTACGCCCGGGTGACGCCCAACGGCGAACTGACTCCCTGTCCCTATATGCCGCTGTCCGCCGGAAATTTGCGTTCTCACAGTTTCGTCGATCTCTGGGAACGCTCGGATGTCTTCAATTCGTTCCGGTATCCTCAGCTCAAAGGGAAGTGCGGCGACTGCGAATACAGCGACATCTGCGGCGGCTGCCGAGCCCGTCCCTATGTTGACCACGGCGACTGGCTCGACGAAGATCAGTGGTGTCTCTACGCGCCGAAAGGCGGTGAGAAAATCAAAGTGGCGTTCAATGTCTCGGAAGAGGCTGATGTCACATGGGACGAAGCGTCTGCTCTGAGATTGAGCCGTATCCCCTACTTCCTACGCGCCATGGTCAAAAAAGGTGTGGAAAAGCACGCCCGTGAGAACAATGTTCCACTCATTACCGTCGAATTGATGGAGGAACTGCGCAAGAAGCGATTCGGCAATGACGCGCCGGTTTTCAAATTCTAACTTTTTACTTTTCCCCTTTCACTTTCCACGCTGCTGACCATGGACGCTCTTCAGAGCATTACGACTGATCTCAACATCCTCATTCCGATCGTCAACCACTGGTTTCATTTGCTTTCGGCGGTCATTTGGATCGGCGGCTTGGCATTCCTTGTCATGGCTGTGACACCCGGGCTGCAAAAAGCCGTTCCAAGGGATCAGATCAAACCCATCACGGACATTTTTTATCAGTACTACAAAAAGGTCGCCGGCCTTCTATTAGTCGTCCTGCTGTTCACCGGCGGCATAAACCTGCATTATGTCAATCAAGTCATGGTTTCACAAACCGGCAACGGGGTGCAACACCACTCCAAGTACCTCATGGTCTTCATGATTAAGCTTCTTCTCGTTCTAGGCCTCCTCACCCTGTTCCTCTACACCGTCATATTCAAGTCAGATGACGAAGCCGACGACGAGGAATCTTATGAGGCCATCCCCTTCCAGCGGGCCGCCCTCTGGATGGGTTTCTTCATCATCCTCTGCGCGGCGGCCATGAAGCATCTGCATCAATAGCCCTCCGACGCCTGTCCAAATTTGTTTCAAAACAATCCTGCCTTCTCAAACGAGACAACCCCTGTATCAGCTTGAGACAGTCCCGCATCCCATGCAATCGCGTGTTTCCACACTGTTCGTTAAACAATCAATCACTTCAGCATTTGTCTATTGATCGATAGAAGAGGAATGAACGTTGCTTGTTCTACTGGATAGATGGTTGTGGTATTTTTTCAAAATGCGAACGCTAGGGTCGAACGGAGAACGTCGCATTCCGTATTGGTTGTGGAGGATGACCCTGATATTGCGATGGTCTTGCAAGACTTGCTCGAATTTGAAGTGTTCCATGTGGACTGTGCACAGACCTGTCGTCAGGCCTTCTCGTTCATAGATCAGAACGTCTACGACGCAGTCCTCCTCGATCTCGGACTTCCGGACGGAGATGGCTGTTCGATCTTGCAGAAACTCCAAGGTTCCCATCCCTTGCTTCCCGTGATCGTCTTAGCCCGTCTTCCGCAGTTTGCCGTGGGAAACTGACGCGCTTGCTTTTCTGCTGTCCTGAACGCCGCCTGATTTCAGGGCCTGCTCTCAGGCCAGGGCGTGTCGTGCAGCCCGCCCCCTTGCCCGGACGTGGGCAGCCGGCAGCGCCCCCATCAGGGACGACGGGCAACATCCCCGGGGTGCGTGTCGAGCGGGTGCGGCATGTGGGCGCTGGCGACCGGGGCTTGCTGCTCTGGAAGAAGCTGGGCCGGGCCGCCAGGAGAACGGAGCCAGCGAACGCCAGCCTCACCCGCTGCGTGCTCCGCCTGGAACACACACTGGGCAAACTGGCCGAACCGGGGGCACTCGGCAGAGCCAGGGCCCCACAGAACGTCGCGCGGCAGATCGGACGGGTATTGAGCCGGGCCGCCGCCCGGTTCACGGTCACCGGCAACGCGGTCAGCGGCGGAACAGACGCCCGACGCTCCCTCCCCATCACACAGAACGAAGCCCGGTCCCACTGGGCGCGTGAACCCGGCGGCCACGCCCGCCGCGGGACTGCGCGTGATCCCAAGACCGTGGGGAAGACCGCGAGCCAGCTGACCGAGGGCGAAGACCGTTTCCGTCTCGACACACACGCCGTGGGGCTGCGCCCGCTCTTCCCCCAGAACCAGGCCCGGACTCACGCCCACATCCTGGTGGGTGTCCTGGCCCTGACGCGGTGGCGATCGCTCCCGCAGGGGATGAACGCAGCGGGGCTCGGCACGGCTCCGAGGACACGCGTGGAGGAGAGGCGGGCCCGGCAATCCCTTGCTGGGCCCCGGCCAACACGGGAGAACACCCTCCGGCTCAGGATGGGAGCGACCGCTCCCAAGGACCTGACGGGGCGGCTTCAGCGGATGACGCTGCTGCTCCCCAACCAACCCACGGGACTCGAACAGGTCGTGACGACAATGGCCTAATCGTCCGGCTACCGTATGGGACGAACTCGTTGCAGACGTGTTAACTGCGGAAGACGGGCTAGGAGACTTGAGCGGCACGAAGGGCCAAACGGAAGGGAGAGCCCCCCAGTCGTGAGTCTCGGAAGGGCCCGGCGCCAGATGGCCAAGCAAATGGAGCTCCCGCTGGAGGAGAGGGGTGAAGCCCCTCAGGGTCAGCGAAGCGGCGAAGCCCGGACGACGAGGAACGGATACGGAGGCTCAGGAGACAACCGCCTGATGGAGCAGGTGGTTGCGCGCGACAACTTCACGGTGGCGGTGAAGCGTGTGAGGCAGAACCAGGGCAGCCCCGGCGTAGACGGGATGACCGTCGACGAACTGCCGAAGCACCTGGTCGAGCACTGGGAGGGCATCCGAGCGCAGCTATTCGGCGGCATTTACCAGCCGAAGCCGGTGCGGGAAGTGGAGATCCCCAAGGGCGAGGGCGGGGTGCGAAAGCTGGGCATCCCGACCGTGCTCGACCGGGTGATCCAGCAAAGCCTCCTGCAGGTGTTGCAGCCGAGGTTCGAGTCGACCTTCTCAGAGCACAGCCACGGGTTCCGCCCGGGGCGTAACGTGCACGCCGCTGTGTGTGAGGCGCAGCGCTCCATCCGGGAAGGGAAGCGAGTAGTGGTGGACGTGGACATCGAGACGTTTTTCGACCGCGTCAACCACGATGTGCTGATGGGGCGGCTGGAGAAGCGTATCGGGGATATGCGGATGCTGAGGCTCATCCGGCACTATCTTAGAGGCCGGGATGATGGCCAACGGGGTGGTGATGGAGTGATACGAGGGCACACCGCAAGGCGGTCCCTTGTCGCCGTTGCTGACGAATGTGCTCCTCGACGACGTGGACAAGGAGTTGGAAAAACGCGGGCTCAGCTTCGTTCGCTACGCCGATGACCTGAACGTGTACGTCAGGTCCAAGCGGGCGGGTGAAGACGCTATGCAGACGCTACGGCGACTGTACGTGCGGCTGCGGCTCCGAATCAACGAGGTGAAGCGCGCGGTGGTGCGCCCAGGGGATCGTACGTTCCTTGGGTACAGCTTCTGGTATGCCAAGGGGGGCGAAGTCAAACGATGCGTAGCCCGCAAGGCCCTGGTCGCGATGAAGGAGCGAGTCCGAGGCATCACGGCCCGGAACGGTGGCCGGAGCATGAGGACCCGGTTCGCGGAGCTGCGCAGCTACCTGGCTGGCTGGAAGGAGTATTTCCGGCTGGCGGAGACGCGGCGCGTCTTCAGTGACATGGACGAGTGGATCGCCATCGATTGCGGATGGTGCAGCTCAAGCAGTGGAAACGAGGGACCACCATCTACCGGGAGATGAAGCGCCTCGGAGCGACTGAGGATGCGGCCCGGCGGGTGACCGCAAACTCGCGACGTTGGTGGCGCAACTCCGTCAAGCTGCTCAACACCGCGCTGCCCACGTGCTACTACGACCGGATGGGCGTACCGAGACTGGCCCGCTAACCTCAACCGACCAAACCGCCGGATACGGACCCGTATGTCCGGTGGTGTGGGAGGGGATCAGCGGACGATCCGCTGACCCCTATCCCGATTCAGTTCCCTGACAGGCGTTTACTTGACAGGTCGTGCATGCTACGATCGTGCCAGGTGTCGCCATACATCTATCACGGGGGAATTCCTAGAGCATGTGGGAGCTTGTAGCGAGACGGGCTCTGCTGGCCATGAGTGTGCTGTTAGCTACATTTCTCGGCTATCTTCTCTTCAGAAACGCAGATTCGGTGCCGAGTAGCCGACCCATCGCTCCAGAGTCGGTTGAACAAGCGGATGCCAAGATCATGGGGTTCACCTTCACGCAATCACAAGGCGATGTCGTTCAATGGCAGGTGCAAGCGAAACAAGCCCGATTATTTGAGCAAGATAAGCGTGCCGTTCTGCGTGACGTTGCTCTCACCTTCTACGGCACAGGAGGAGACGAGGTGATTGTGCACGGGGAAGAGGGAACCCTGGATACCGCGACCAAGAATTTCAGGTTGGCGAATCGTCAAACGCCCATTGTCGTGGAGACGACGAGCGGCTATACGATTTATACCAACCACTTGATATGGATTGACCAGGCACGAGAGATCCGGACGCAAGATCCTGTGCGGATGGTAGGACATGGGCTGGAGGTGAGAGGACAAGGACTGGTTGGGCGGCTGGAATCCGAAGAATTTGAAATTCTACAGGATGTGCATGTGGATTTGGCTCCTTCTTCTTAGCGGCTTCTTTGTCGGATCCACCTCGGCAGCTCCCTCAACGGAACCTGTGAACCTGAAGAGGAGTATGGAGGCTCCTGGTGTCCCAACCACCATCACGTCAAAGAAAATGACGGTACGAAACCAAGACAGCCAAGCTATTTTTGAGGAGACGGTTGTCCTGACCAGGGGGCCTCTGATCGTCCATTCCGATAAGATGGTTGTGCTATTCACTGCCCGAAACCGCGCCTCTGCGCGGCCGTCCGAAGAAGGGACAGATCATCCTGAATCCGTTCGGAATTCCACGGCTCCCAAAGAGCATAACACAGTCTCGACGATGTCGAATCGCTCCGTGAGTCGTGTCGAGGCGACCGGGGACGCCCATCGTGTCAGGATCCAATACGAGAACGGCAACGCGACTTGCCAAAAAGCCGTGTATTTCGTTGATGGAGAGAAAATTGTGTTGACGGGCGATCCTGTAGCTTGGGAAAAGGGTACGCGTGTCAGCGGTAAACAGATTACGATTTTCTTGGCAGAAGAGCGGAGCGTGGTGGAAGGAGGCTCACACGTCCGCATCGAAGGTGAGGGACCCAACCAGCCATGACCCGGAGTGCTCCTGCAGAATTTGACGCGCTCGTGGAGCCGATTGCGGCGTCGCCGGGAGGGTGCCTACGTGCTACTGGACTGGTAAAAAGTTTCCGTGGCCGCAAAGTCGTCAAGGGTGTCGCCGTCGAGGTGTATGCTGGCGAGGTGGTTGGACTGCTCGGTCCGAATGGAGCAGGCAAGACCACAATCTTCGACATGATGGTCGGCTTGTGCCAGCCGGATGAAGGGGAGATCACCTTCCTCGGTGAAGCAGTGACCAACCTGCCGATGTACAAACGAGCGCGTAGGGGAATCGGCTACCTACCTCAAGAATCGTCCGTTTTTCGACGCCTCTCGGTGGAACATAATGTCTTGGCGATTCTTGAAATGCTGGGGTATGCTCGTAAAGAGCGAAGTCAACGTGTGGATGCCTTGCTCAAAGAATTAGATCTCATCAATATACGAAAGAGCATGGCCTATGCCCTCTCAGGTGGAGAGCGCCGACGTTTGGAGATTACGCGTGCGCTAGCGGCCACACCGTCGTTCATGCTCTTGGATGAACCATTTGCAGGGATCGACCCGATAGCCGTCGCGGATATTCAACAGATCATTACGCGGTTGAAAGAAAAAGGGATCGGCATATTGATTACCGATCATAATGTACAGGAAACGCTTTCAATCGTTGACCGTGCGTACATTATCAATGAAGGATTGATCTTGGAGGCGGGGACTCCCGAAGCCATTGTGCAGAGTCCAACGGCCCGAGCCGTTTATCTTGGCGAGCAGTTCAAGTTGTAGGGGGATAGCAGAGGCATCGATGAAACTCCGTCTGGTTCCACAACTCTCGCAAAAGCTCATCATGACGCCTCAACTGCAGCAAGCGATTAAGCTGTTGCAGTTGTCTCGACTTGAACTGCAGCAGAGCCTCACTCAGCATCTCCTGGAAAACCCTTTACTGGATGAAATTCAATCCGATGTCGACGAGAGCGAGTCCTTGGTCACCGAGGAGAAGGTCGAGGCTCCGCCTGCACCGGAAGGACAGGATCGGTCGGACGCAGGGGTTGAAACGCGTGAAGAACAAGGGTCGCCGGAGGAGTTTTCTGCTTCCGGATGGGAAGAATACTTCGGCAGAGATCGACGGAGCGGCGAGTCTGAATACTCTGCGGCACAAGATGAGTTTCCTTCGTACGAGCAAACGGTAGCCAAAGCGACGTCCCTCGAGGAGCATCTTCTCTGGCAGTTGTCCTTGTCCGGGCTCGGGGATCGAGAAAAGGAACTTGGTCGTTTGATCATCGGCAATCTAGACGATGATGGTTATCTACGCATTCCATCGGCTGAGGTCGTGGTCGGGACCGGTTTCACCGAATCCGAAGTCGAATCTGTTCTCAAGGACATTCAGACTTTCGATCCGACCGGGGTTGGTGCTAAAAATCTTCCCGAATGCCTTTTGCTGCAACTCGGGCATTTAGGTCGGAATCCATTTGGGTCACTTGGGTCTCCACCTGGAGCGCTGAAAGGATCGGTTATTGAAAGCATCGTTTTGCATCATTTGAAGGACTTAGAAAAAAAACAATATGCCAAGGTTGCGAAGGCCTTGAATATCACGATCGAGGAAGTCTTCCAAGCCACCAAAATCATTGGAGAACTTGAGCCCAAACCGGGGAGGCCGTTCGCAAATACCCAGAACTACGTTATCGTGCCTGATGTGTTTGTAGTCAAGAATGAGGAGGAGTGGGTTGTGCTCTTAAACGACGATGGGCTGCCGCGGATGAGGATCAGCCCGTATTACAAACAGCTTATTTCTTCCGGACAGGGCGGAACTCCGGAAACCAAAGCGTATATGGATGAAAAATTGCGGGCCGCTCAGTGGGTTATTCGGAGCATCGAGCAGCGGAATCGGACAATCGTGAAAGTGGTTTCCAGCATCGTCAAGTTTCAAGAGAAATTTTTTGACCATGGCGTCCAATATCTCAGGCCCTTGGTTCTCAAGCAAGTGGCGGAAGATATAGGGATGCATGAATCGACGATCAGTCGTGTGACGGCCAATAAATATATGTATTGCCCACAGGGTATGTTGGAACTCAAGTTCTTCTTCAACGCTGGACTTCAGCGGGCTGATGAGCCCTCAGGTATGCATTCCTCCATTTCCGTCAAGGATATGATCAAAACAATGGTGGCTGAAGAGGATGCGGAGCGTCCCTTGAAAGACGAAGAAATTGCAGCTCGGCTTCGAAAACAGGGGGTACTTATCGCACGGAGGACTGTGGCTAAATATCGGGGGGAATTGAACATCTCATCCGCCAGTCAACGTAAACGATTTTTTTAATCACCGTTGCTTCGCATCCAACCAGGTCTAAGTGGAGGTGGGCATGAAGCTGAGAATCACAGGTCGCCACATGGATATCACGCCAGCGCTTAGAAGCTATGTAGAAACCCGGTTCGGTCGCCTGGATCGGTACGGGTTGAAGGTCGGATCGCTTCAAGTGGTATTGGGAGTCGAGAAGCTCCAGCATAAGGCTGAAGTCACTGGTGCGGTCAGTGGCAAACGAGTACAAGCCAAGACATCAACGCCGGAAATGTATGCCACTATCGATGCACTCGTCGACCGTGTGGACGCGCAGTTTCGGAAATGGAAAGATCGCCTTGTCAATCATAAGCCGACCAAACCGAAGAGATCACGATCGAGTTCCCAGGTGAGTCTCTCGTGAAATTTCGCT
Source organism: Nitrospira sp. (assembly GCA_029194675.1). Classification (NCBI taxonomy): domain Bacteria; kingdom Pseudomonadati; phylum Nitrospirota; class Nitrospiria; order Nitrospirales; family Nitrospiraceae; genus Nitrospira; species Nitrospira sp. The sequence continues at coordinate 679,466 of JARFXP010000003.1, forward strand.
CCCTCTCATCCCTGGCGCGCTCAACGTGCCCGAGCGGCTCGGCGAAACCAATGTGTCCATGGAGGCACAGCGCGCTCCACCTCGCTGAATCGGGGTGATACTGACCGCGACTCTCAATGGAGTATCTCGGGCATGCCCACCGAGGCAAGTGCGACCTATGGCCCGGCTGAATCTGGTCATCATAAGCGGGTTGTCCGGTTCTGGTAAAACGTATGCCCTCAAGGCATTTGAGGATGCCGGATATTTCTGCATCGATAATCTTCCCCTTGCCCTCCTCCCGACTTTTGTTGATCTCTGCGATCAGCAGCATAGCGAAATTACTAACGTTGCTCTTGGGATTGACATTAGGGAGCGTGCGTTCTTTTCGGATTTCGGCAGTATCCTGGAAAGGGTGCAAGCGCTTGGCCATGCCGTTCAGTTGTTTTTCCTTGAGGCACGTGAAGAGGTGTTGATCAGACGCTTTTCAGAGTCCAGGCGCCCCCATCCACTCTTGCCAGACCTCCCTGTCTTGAATGGGATCCGATTCGAAAAGGAACGCGTAGCCGAACTCCGGAGCCGAGCTGATCGGATCATCGATACTTCCGATCTGACGGTCCATGAGCTTGGTGAGTTACTTGCCAAGCAATTGCTAGGGGAGTCATTGGACAGAAGACTCACGATCTCAATCATGACCTTCGGATATAAGTTTGGGGTGCCGTATGATATCGATTTGTTGTTCGATGTGCGATTTCTTAAGAACCCCTTTTTCGTGCCTGAGCTCAAGCCTCTCTCCGGAGACGATCCCCTGGTCCGAACCTTCGTTCTGACAGACCCCGAGGCCGAATCACTCATGGAACACCTCGAAGCCCTGCTGAAGTTTCTCTTGCCGCTATTCCATCGAGAGCGGCGTAGTTATCTGACCATCGGTATCGGATGTACCGGTGGACGTCATCGCTCGGTGGCGGTTGCCAATCGGCTCCGAGAACGCCTCTCCGCCTTGGGATACGAAGTCGGTCTCAAACATCGAGATATCGACAAGATGCAGACTGCTGTTTGAACCACGGCCATCATTATCCTGCTGTACCCCCGGTCGGTTCCTTGACAGGTAGAGCATACTGACTATACTTACCCTTGTGAGCAACCAAAGACGAAATGATAGTGTAAATGCTGCGGTGAACAATCCTAAGTATTCGTACAATGAAGCGAGGTTCAAGGCCAATCAGGTATGCGAATTGTTCGACATTTCTAAAGCGACTCTCTTTCGTTGGGAACGGGAGGGTGTCATTACCCAACCCGCTCGCGATTGGAGAAATTGGCGGCTCTATACAAGAAAGAATGTAGACGAAATTGCGAAGGTTATCCGCGTCCGAAAGGCTGTCGCGTAAAGTGGCAGGTAGCGCATGTTGACTTCACTCAAGAAGCTCGTGGAAACCGATGTCATCACAATGCTGACCCCCCGCAGACAGTTAGTGGGGCTCGATATCGGATCAAGTGCGATTAAGGTCGCTCAACTCAAGGAAAGTAAGGGACGGTACTTTCTCCAAAAGTTCGGTGTGAAACCGCTTGAGCCGGAAGTGATTGTAGATGGGACGGTCATGGACGAAGGGCGTGTGATTTCGGCTATTGGAGAATTATTTGAGGAAGCCAACGTCAAGAATAAACATGTCGCCATCTCGATTTCGGGGCACGCTGTCATTGTGAAGAAAATCACTTTACCGCCCATGCCGGATGAAGAATTGGAAGGACAGGTGAAATTGGCAGCGGAGCAGTACATACCCTTCGACATCAACGAAGTGAACATCGACTTTCATGTCTTGCCGTCGGATGCCTCAGAAGATCAGCAGGAGGATATGTCGGTGATTCTTGTTGCCGCTAAGAAAGACAAGATTAATGAATTGACCGAACTCGTCAAGGCTGCTGGACTTGTCCCCATGGTCATGGACGTTGATGCGTTTGCGGTCGAGAATATGCACGCGATTAATTATCCGATGGCGAAGGAAGAAACGACCGCCCTGGTGAATCTCGGCGCGAGCGTGATGAATGTGAACATCGTTCGTGCCGGCTCTTCGTTGTTTACACGTGATATTCCGTTGGGGGGCAATAGGTACACCGAAGCGATTCAACGCGAGATAGGGCTCTCCTTCGAGGAAGCTGAGGAGAGTAAGAAAAAGGACCGAGGAGGTGATTCCGGCGGGGTGTCGGTCACCGGTGTTATGGACAGTGTGAATGCGGAAGTCGCGTCCGAGATCGCTCGGACGATTGACTACTTCAAGACCTCGTCCGCCAACGCTGAGCTCAGTCGTGTTCTGGTCTGTGGTGGCGTAGCCCGGGCAAAAGGGCTGATTCAACAGCTCGGCGATCGGATGCAACTGCCTGCCGAAATGGCTGATCCCTTCGCCGAGATTGATGTTACAGGGTGCGACATCGATCCTGACCTATTGGCTGACTTAGCCCCGTCGGCAGCCGTCGGTGTCGGGTTGGCATTGAGAGCGGTGGGAGACAGATGATTCGGATTAACCTCCTTCCAGGTGGGCCCAAAGGAAAATCAGCCAAACCTCAGTATGACGTGCGCGCACAGGCACTGCTCGGCGTCGGGATTATCCTGGTCGCGCTGGCCGGGTGTTGGTGGTATTCGGCTTCATTGGACAGTGAGCTTGAGGCTCGACAGGAGGAAAAGCGAGATAAAGCAAAGCAAGTTGCCCAGCTGAAAGACCAGGTCAAGCAAGTACAGGATTTTGAACAAAGGAAAAAGCTACTTGAGGACAAGAATCGGATTATAGATCAGCTTGAGCAATCCAGAATGGGTCCGGTGAAGGTGCTCGATCATGTGAGTCAGAGTTTAGAGCCGCTTAAAGTATGGCTCACGAAGCTGGGTGTGGCATCCGATACGGTTGAATTGGAAGGGAAGGCATTAACAAACGACGACGTGGTGGAATTCGTGAACAACTTGCGACGTACGGAGTATTTTGCCGGCATTAATCTGCAGGAGAGTAAGGCTGCAGTAGAAAACAAAATTAACTTGTACCAGTTTCGTCTGGCATTTCGTCTGAAGGGATCCTGATGGCTTTGCCGCAGCTCAAGCTTGATGCGCTTCGCAATGTGCCGGCTTCGCAAAAGGCCGCGCTCTTATTCTTGCTCGTCGGCGGCATGATTGCTGGCTTCTATTTCTACATTGCAGAACCTAAGTCTGCGACCATCACGGCGCTCGAGGCCGAAAACACTAGGCTGGAGGGTGAAATTCAAACACTCACAATCAAAGTGAAACATCTCGACGAATTAGTCGCGGCGAACAAACAGCTCGAAATTGAATTGGCTAAGAAGAAAGAGCGTCTCCCTCCGGAAGAAGAAGCGATCATGCTGCTGAAGCAAGTGTCTGACCTCGGGGTACGATTGGGACTCGATATCAAACTGTGGAAACCAGGCGCCCAGACTGAAGATGGGTCGAAGCTTTTCGTCAAGATGCCGGTCAGTGTGGAGGTGGCCGGGGTCTATCACACTGCCGCGCTATTTTTCGATCGGATCAATCGACTTCCTCGGATAATTACGGTGTCGGGCCTTAAGATGGGGTCTCCGAAGATTGAACAAGGACGAATTGTATCACAAACGACATTTGACCTGGTGGCTTACGCCGCGCCTCGGGAAAAGCCGGTTTCCGGAGCATCTCCTTCGGCTAATGCTCCCAAAGTAGCTCAAGTTGGGAAATAGTGAAATCGTGACATCATGTACGTCTTGAATATCAGAAAGAAGCCTAAAGAATATTCTCTGATAGTGAGTGCCGGCCTGGTATGCGCGTGTGTCATCTTTTCGGGGAGTATGGATGCACAGGCCGAGTCTTCTCCTCTTCCTGGCCTGATGACTCCGATGCGGCAAGATGCTCTCAAGCTGTCTTCTGTACCGGAAATCCAGAGGACGGCTCCCCAAGCTGTAGAAGCGCCCCTGTCGGGATCAAGTACTCCGGTGGCTTCCCAGCTCTCCGCGCCAGACGGGGTGGTTGGAGGCGGGTATGATCCTTCCGGTCGTCGGGATCCATTTGCTCCTATCGTCCAGGAGCTTCAGCCGGGGAAAACGGATACAACTCTTCCACCATTGCAACGCGTGACTCTGACAGAGCTCAACCTTATTGCCATCGTATGGGGGGCATACGGCTATACCGCTATGGTGCAGACACCAGAAGGACATGGGTACACCGTTCGACGGGGAACAAGGATCGGGCAAAACAATGGAGTCGTCAGCGCAATTACCGAGCGCGGCATCATTGTCCAGGAACGGTTCACTGATGTGTATGGCAAGAAGCAGGAGCGAGAACATGTCAAGCTCTTACATCCCAAAGAGGGCTCAGAATGAAACCACTACTTTTGCCGGCGGATAATTCTCGAACCGTTGGATCTTTCATCGAAGTCTTGAGGCTGTCGCTTGCCGCTCTGACCATAATTGCCCAGACGCCTGCGTTGGCCGAAGAGATCGACGTGATAAAGCGGAGTGATGCCAGGCGAGCCGAAATGGCTAGGACACGATTGCTGGCGCAGGCCGTGACCGCTATTGAGGTCCGTCCCGAAACGGACCTGGTGACCGTAGTAGTTGCCGGAGATGGCCAACTATTTCCTGAAGCCAATTTTTTAGATGAATCTCGCTTAATCGTCGATATTCCTGCGGTATCGTCCACTCTTAGACGATCAGTAGTACAGGCCGACCACTACCTGCTCAAAAAAATCAGAGTGGGACACCACGCTGATAAGGTCAGGCTGGTGTTCGATGTCCCCGAGCGCCCGGTTTTGTCTCTTGCTCGCGAAGATAATAAGGTATTGATCACATTGAGGCCGAGCGAGCGGAAAATATCCTCTGTTGTCGCTGCGCGCGTCGATGGAGGAGAGATCGGCCCATTCCACCCCCAGACCCGTAAGGGGCTATTCGTGCCGGGAGGTCGCGTGGTCAAGAAAGCGACGCGAATCGTGCGGCCCCTCCAGTCTCAGTTTACGGTGCAGCGGGTTCAGATGGTTGGAGAAAGTGCTCCAGCTGAAAAGGACGACAGATCCGATGACATTGTGGCAGGGCAAACACGATTTGTCGGTCGGCGTATCTCCCTCGATTTTCAACAGGCTGACATTACGAACATTCTTCGATTGATCGCCGAGGTCAGCGGCTTCAACATCGTCGTTGGAGAAGGCGTCAAGTCGAAGGTTACCATGAAGCTGGCGAGCGTGCCTTGGGACCAGGCGTTGGATATGCTCTTGAAGATGAACGGGCTCGGCATGATTCGCCAAGGTAGCATTGTGTGGGTCGATTCGCTGGCGAACATTGCCAAGCAGCAGGATGAAGAAGCACGGGCTAAGGATTCCAAGACGAAGGCCGAGGAACTGGTCGACCGTGTCTTCTATATCAGGAATCTCCAGGCCCAAGAGGTTATGACATCGCTGCGGCAATATTTAAGCCCACGGGGTGTCATGCAATTCAATCAGGGTAGCAACGCACTTATTGTGCGAGAGACCGAGACGAAGTTGGCAATCGTCAAACAGCTCGTGGAAGGACTCGACCTGGAAGTCCCTCAGGTTCAGATTGAGGCGCGCATTGTTCAAGCTGATACCGTTTATGCTCGAGGGTTAGGGATTCAGTGGGGATTCCAGGCGGGGAATGCCACACCCACCGATTTCTTTGGCGTCTCGAATCTTATCGGGCCATTTGCCCCGGCTGCGAATGGGGCTAGTACGATCCCTAAAACCTTCCTGGTTAATCTACCGGCCCAGGTCGGTGGATTGCCGGCGGTCCCGGGGATTGGGTGGACCTTTGGGAAACTAAATGGCGATTTTGCATTGGACATGCGGCTCTCCGCCGGAGAATTGCTAGGCCTGACCAAGGTGATCGCAGCGCCGAAGATCACTACGTTGGACAAGCGTGAAGCAAAGATCTCTCAAGGCGAATCGATTCCATTCCAAACGACATCCTTACAGGGTACGCAAACAACGTTTGTCGATGCGAATTTGGAATTGAATGTCACGCCTCAGATCACCTCACGCGATCCCAAGGAAGATGGGAAAAGAATCTTAATGCGTGTAAGAGCCACTCGGAATGCGGTCGGGGCACGGAGCAACCCTGCCGGCCCTAGCATCGACCGACGGGAAGCCACCACGCAGGTAATTGTTAGGGATGGTGAAACAATGGTGATCGGCGGAGTCTTCGTCGATACGCAGGCCAACAACGTGCAGGGCATTCCCTATCTGTCTCGTATGCCGGTTCTTGGTTGGTTGTTCAAGAACAAATCCGAATCAGTTTCAAAACAAGAGTTGCTCATTTTTCTCACGCCAAGTATTATCAAGACTTAGAGTCGGCTTCATCTCTGTGATGGGCAAAAGCCTGGTGATGTGAAATCACATCACCAGGCTTTTGCTTTTGTGCCACGGTGATCGCGACAACTCCCGACCAGAGTTGTGATACTCGGCCGGGAACGTGACCGTCTTTTTAGTTCGTCGGGGCTGTGCTACGATACTTCTCCCTTTGAAGTTTCATACGTGGCTCGGGAATAGAATCGACAGGAAATTCTCAGGCTCCATCAGCGACTGGGTTACGAAGTGATTCCAACCTCAACGGTTAAGGTTTCTCTAGCTGAAAGGAGCTACGAGATCACCATCCGAGCCGGACTTTTAGAGAGGCTTGGAAGGGAATTGAAGAGATATGGGGTACAAGGAAAGGTCGGAGTTGTGACAGATCGGCATGTCGCTCGGCACTACCTGAAGAGTAGTCTGAAGGAAATCAAGAAGCATGGGATTGATTCCGTTCCGATCATTCTGGCTCCAGGAGAGCGGTCGAAAACGCTGAAGACCGTGGAGCAGATCCTCGACGTGTTGGCACGTCATCGATTCGAGCGGTCGTCTATGGTCTTGGCGCTCGGCGGTGGTGTTGTGGGCGACATGGCCGGCTTTGCTGCTTCGATCTACCAGCGTGGTATTCCCTACATTCAAGTGCCGACGACTCTTGTGGCGCAGGTCGATTCGAGTGTCGGAGGAAAGACGGGCGTCGATCATCGGCTTGGGAAGAACCTGATCGGGTCATTTTATCAACCATGCGCCGTATGGATAGATCCGTTGACTCTTCATACCTTGCCCACTCGGGAATTGGTCGCTGGTCTTGCCGAGGTCATTAAGTACGGGATCATTGCGGACGAGTCCTTCTTTGCCTATCTGCAGCGGCACATGTCCGAGCTGCGGAGGCAATCGCCTGGTATCGTTGCGACAGTGGTGAAACGATCCTGTGAGATAAAGGCCGAGGTGGTGGCTGCGGATGAACGAGAATCCGATCGCAGACGCATTCTCAACTATGGCCATACCATCGGACATGCCCTTGAAGCGTTGGGGGGGTATAAGTCATTCGTTCATGGAGAAGCGGTGGGCATTGGATTAGTACAAGAAGCCGAACTCGCCTGTTTTCAGGGGATTTGTTCTCGTGCTGTGGTCGAAGAGATTCGGCGTACTGTGAAGGAGGCGGGGTTGAGTGACCGTATGCCACGGTGGACATCGCAGAAGATATGGAAGGCCATGCTTCATGACAAAAAAGTCTCGGGAGGGCGAGTCATTGGGGTGTGGCCGGAACGTATCGGACAGGTACGGATAGGACCGATTGAAAAATACGTGTTTGAGCAATGGTATTCAGTTTCACGAATCTTTCCTCACGGTCATGCCTAATTACGCATCGCTTGCCCCAAGGGCGGAGTCGATATGAACCTATCTCTTCTGTAAAGTGCGCTTGGCCATCGGGGAGAGGCCGGTTTTGCCGGAGTTCTATGCGGACGTTGCGAATCGCGATGGCACAGATGAATCCGACCGTCGGAGATTTGACCGGCAACGTCCACCGCATTACAACCTGGCTGCGAGACGCGAAGAAGGCCAAAGCCGACGTAGTTGTATTTCCTGAGCTGGCCATTACCGGTTATCCGCCCGAAGACCTGCTTCTCAAGTCGCAGTTTGTGACGGATAACCTACTGGCTCTGAATGAGATCACCCAAGTCTGTCGCGGTTTGGTTGCCGTGGTAGGGTACGTGGGGCGGGAAGAACAAAGCGACTCGCATTCCCCCCGACGGTCGATTGTCTCAGCCGGACGGCATACGCTCTACAATGCGGCAGCATTGATTGCCGATCGCAAGTTAGTCGGTAGTTACAGAAAGTGGTGCTTACCCAACTATGGGGTATTCGATGAAAGCCGTTATTTTCGTCCCGGGCGGAGACTGCCGTTGCTCCTCGTCAACGGCACGACAATCGGGGTGAACATCTGCGAAGATATTTGGTTGCCGGAAGGGCCTACTCGTGTACAAGCAGCGGCCGGCGCTGAGGTGATCGTCAATATCAATGCCTCTCCCTTTCATGTCGGCAAAAGTCGTTCGAGGGAGCAGATGCTGGCGACGAGAGCGAGGGAAAACAGAGTCGTTGTCACGTATACGAACATGGTTGGAGGGCAAGACGAGCTTGTCTTCGACGGGAACAGCTTGATTCTCGACCAAGCCGGCAATGTGATCGCACGTGGTCACGCGTTTAGGGAAGAGTTGCTTGTGGCCGATTTGAATGTAGATGCTGTTTCGCGTGGACACATAGCGCATGGGCGAAAGGCGGCATCGACCGGAAAAGTTGGTTCAGCCGTCGATCGTCTCGTGGTGAACGAGGCGGCGAGAAAAAAGAGGAATCGGCCTCGAATCGTGCCAAGGCTAGCAGAGTCATTGGATAAGATCGAGGAGGTGTATCACGCCCTGGTACTGGCCGTGAAAGATTATGTCCGAAAGAATGGATTTACGCGAGTGGTGATTGGGCTGAGCGGCGGAGTAGATTCGGCAGTGACTGCGGCAATCGCTGCGGATGCCCTTGGTGCCAAGCAAGTGCTCGGTATCTTCATGCCATCTCCGTACACCTCACATGAAAGTGAAGAGGATGTTGTGGAACTCGTACGGTGTCTCGGTATCGACTTGAATACCATCCCGATTACTCCGACCTTTGAAGCCTATCGACAGTCTCTGGCACCGTCATTTGTCGATTACTCGGAGGACGCGACCGAGGAAAACCTCCAGGCTCGCATTCGCGGCAATCTACTCATGGCTGTATCCAATAAGTTCGGGCATCTGGTTTTGGCCACTGGAAACAAAAGCGAGGTAAGTGTGGGATACTCGACTCTGTACGGTGACATGGCCGGTGGGTTCGCCGTCATTAAGGATGTGCCGAAGACGATGGTCTACGGCCTGGCGAGGTTCCGTAATGAACTCGGTCCGTCGCCTGTGATTCCCAAACGCATCCTGGACCGACCTCCGACCGCCGAGTTGAGGCCGAATCAAAAGGATGAAGATTCTCTTCCACCGTACGCTGTTCTCGATCCCATTCTTCAGGCGTATGTCGAAGAAGACCGCTCGCTCGACGACATCGTCGAGGCAGGGTTCGATCGCGCAACGGTTTCGCGCGTGGTCCGGATGGTCGATAGCAGCGAGTTCAAGCGACGTCAGGCACCTCTTGGTGTCAAAATCACTCACCGCGCCTTCGGCAAGGACCGACGGATGCCGATTACGAACGGCTACCGCATCACGCAGCCATAGCCTTCACTGGTTCTGTATCCTAAGCTACCGTTACTACTCAGACATTTATCCAGTGAGTCCGGATAGGATTGAATCGCTTGGGCTTCTTTGCCCCATGAATCTCCTACCGTAGGCATTCAATGCGCACAACATGGGCCATAGAGGTTGAGCAATTTTGAGGAATTTACATGATTTCCACGTTGAGTGAGAGGAAAGGATGGGCTATGATGGCTCCCCCAAAGCAGAGGGAAAGGTGGAGCGGCCGTGACGTTTGCGCGACGAGAGGCATGACTCGGCGGTGAGTTGCGCACAGTTCCTGAATGGGTCCATCTGAGAGCCGTCTGGGGGTCCTGAGCTGGTCGGGCAAGGAGGGCATCGACATGAAGCTGGTAGAGGCTATCGTCAAGCCGTTCAAACTTGAAGAGATCAAGGATGCCCTGTTGGAAATCGGTGTTCAGGGGATGACTGTATCGGAAGTCAAAGGGTTTGGGCGTCAGAAAGGCCATAAGGAAACCTATCGAGGTCAAGAGTATACGATTGAATTTGTTCCCAAGGTGAAAATCGAGGTAGCTGTGACGGATGCCCAGGTGTCTCGAGTGATTGAGGCCATCACCAAGGCGGCGAAGACCGGTAGTATCGGGGATGGAAAAATTTTTGTTCGAGAGTTGAACGAGGTCGTGCGCATTCGGACGGGGGAAACCGGAGAAACCGCGCTGTGACGGTATAGGATCCAGGCGCTGGAACAGGATCGCGGAGGAACTTCAAAGGAGGACGGGGATGAACGTGCGGGAGGTATTGGAGTTCGCCAAGAAGCACAGGGTCCAGATGGTCGATCTGAAATTCGTGGATCTGCCGGGAATGTGGCAGCATATGACCATCCCTGTGAGCGAGCTGACGGAAGGGCTGTTCAAGGACGGGTCCGGCCTTGATGGATCGTCGATTCGCGGCTGGAAGGCCATCAACAACAGCGATTTGTTGATGGTGCCGGACCCTGCCACGGCATGCCTCGATCCTTTCACCGCGGTCCCGACGCTCAGCCTGACCGGAAATGTCGTGGATCCGATTTCTCGGGAAAATTACGAACGAGATCCCAGGTTTATCGCGCAAAAGGCTGAGAAGTATCTCCAGAGTACCAAGATCGGCGACAACTCATTCTGGGGGCCGGAAGCCGAGTTTTTTATCTTCGATCATGCTCGTTACGACCAAACCAGCCACAGCGGTTTCTACTATATCGACTCGGAGGAAGGCGCCTGGAACATGGGGCAAGAGGGAATCAACCTGGGGGGGAAGATTCGGCATAAGCAAGGGTATTTCCCAGTGGCTCCGGCTGACACCCAGCAAGATATCCGTAGCGAGATGGTCCTGGAAATGGAAAAGGTCGGCATCGAGGTCGAAAAGCATCATCACGAGACGGCCTCGGCCGGGCAGGCCGAAATCGATATCCGATTTGATTCTCTCGTGCGGACCGCGGACAAGATGATGCTGTACAAATACATCGTCAAAAACGTGGCGCGTCGACATGGGAAGACGGTGACATTCATGCCGAAGCCGCTCTTCAGCGATGCCGGATCAGGGATGCACACGCACCAGAGCATCTGGAAAGAAGGGAAACCGCTCTTTGCCGGGAAGGACTATGCCGGCATCTCACCGCTCTGTTTATATTATATCGGTGGCATTCTGAAGCATGCGCCGGCGCTGGCGGCGTTTACGAACCCGACGACGAACTCCTACAAGCGTATCACCCCGGGGTTCGAAGCGCCGGTACTGCTGGCCTATTCCAGCCGGAACCGATCGGCCGGCGTCCGAATTCCGATGTACTCCCCAAGTCCGAAGGCCAAGCGGATCGAAGTGCGGTTTCCCGATCCGTCCTGTAATCCCTATTTGGCATTCTCCGCGATGCTTATGGCGGGGCTCGACGGCATTCAGAACAAGATCAACCCAGGCGAGCCTGCTGAAAAAGACCTTTATGATCTCGATCCGAAGGAGGCGGCGAGTATCCCAACCATGCCCGGGAGTCTTGATGAAGCGATCAACAGCTTAGACAAGGATCACCAGTTTCTGCTCAAAGGAGAGGTGTTTACCGAGGATCTGATCGATGCCTGGATCGGTTACAAGCGGAACAAGGAGATCGATGCGATGCGTCTGCGGCCGCATCCGTACGAATTCTTCCTCTATTACGACGTCTAGTCTCAGAGAGCCGTCGACGGGCACAAGACGCACAGGTTGAGGGTTAGCGTTTCCCACAAGCCGTCTTCCGGAGCGCATAATTGGCGCTGCGCTCATCTACCGGCTGCCAGTTCCCGCTTTCGATGTAGCCGGCTGCTGATCTGCCGGTGCCCATGTGGCGGGAAAATTCGATGACTTGCAGGACGCGTACGCGAGACTGCTCACAGTCAAATTCCTTGTGGGTCTTGAAGGACAAGAATCGTGTGGTGCTGTTCCATTTGAGATCCGTTAATTGCCAGAGCGTTGCATGAGTCCCCATGTGGTGAATCGTTTTCGGATCGAAGTACAGGGTCTCGAGACCGATAGGTTGGTACTGTTTCTCGAGAGCCTCCCATCGGGCATAGACCGGGCCAGAATTGAGTAGTATCAGCAGGGCGATGAACACTAATCTCTTCATGGCAGTTGATCCCGTTCGGCACCGATCGAATCAGCCGGCTCTATTCGGATTGGATTGAATAAGGGGTCGCAGCGAAAAAATCAAGGAGCAAGAGCCGGATAAGGCGGTGTGCAAGAGTGCATCTCAGGAACCTCTTGAGCGTCCTCTTCACATAGGGTATTCTTGCGCTCACAACCAGGAGGAAAATGATGCCGAAACGAGTTCGTACAGGGTTGACACGGAGTGATATTCTCGATCGATATGTCGAGCGGTTCAAGCAGCAGCTCGTGAAATTTCAACCCTTCCTCTCGCGTAAGCGCGGGTCGGCTTCGCTTGAAGATTTCGACGAAGCGGCGGAAGAGTTGATCAGTCAGGTGTTCGGCGCTGCATCCGATGAATCAGAGGCCTATTTCTTTGCAAAGACGGGAGAATCGGCACTATTGCCTGAAGAGGCGCAGGAAAGCGGGACCCACGATGTGGAACGTGAGGGTCTCCAACAGCGCCGCCAAGTGCTGGAAAGCTGTCTGGCTGATCTCGAATTACGTCGACGACTGCAGGCAACGAGGAAAGGGAAAGGGATCGAGGCGGCGGTTGTTGAAGACTATATGTCGCATGACGTGCGAAGCATCCACCGGGATGCGAGCATCAAACAAGCGGGGCAGCTTTTGCAAAAGCATAAAGTAGGTTCGCTGATCATTGACGACGGGTCGCGGTATATCGGCATCGTCACTGAGTCAGACTTGATACGCAAGGCCATCGCCAAAGGGCTTGACCCGAATACCACGACCGTCGCCACCTGCATGAGCCGGCCACTTGTTACGATTGAAGAAGATGAGTCACTCGCCGAAGCCATGTCGCTGATGAAGAAGCAGAGCATTCGACACCTGCCGGTGACCGCCGATGCCACAATCATCGGGGTACTTTCGGTCTCTGACCTCGTTCGCGCGTTTGAAGAACAAAAAACTCCGTAGTCTTCGTACAGCAAACCGCTAGTAGTTGCACAAAACGAACGACGAAAAGCTCCGCCTACTAAGGTCTCAATCGGATACCTACCACCATGCCACCGATTATGCTGCTCAGTTGTGAGTCTGTCGGCAAGAGCTTCGGGATCAAACCGTTGTTTAGTGAGCTGTCACTCGGACTCTGCGAAGGCGATCATGTCGGGTTGATCGGTCCCAATGGGTCAGGGAAGTCCACGTTGCTCAAGATCCTGGCTGGTATCGAAGAGCCGGATAGCGGCACTCGGTCCATGCGGCGGCAGCTCCGGATCGGCTATGTCCCGCAAGAACCCTCGTTTGCCGAGCAACACTCGGCCGAAGACGCGCTGGCCCAAGTCCTTCTGGACGAGGGGTTAGACCCACATGAGCAGGGAGCATGTATTGTAAGAGCGCTCAGCCTCGGAGGGTTTATCCGTGCCGACCAACCAATCTCAACGCTCTCCGGAGGATGGAAGAAGCGGCTGGCGATCGCACGATCGCTGATGTTGGAACCGGACGTGCTGCTCATGGATGAGCCGACCAACCATTTGGACGTCGACGGCATCCTCTGGCTTGAAGGTCTGTTGAAAGCCGAGCCTCATGCGTTCATCGTTATTAGCCACGACCGGCGCTTCCTAGAATCGGTGACCACGAGGATCTGGGAATTGAATCGCCGATACCCCAATGGTCTTTTTCAGGCGAACGGGCGGTACAGCGAGTTTTTGGAGCAGCGCGATGCGGCATTGCAGGCCCAGACCGACTATCAGGCGTCGTTGGCCAATCGAGTGCGTCGGGAAGTGGAATGGCTCAGGCGAGGCCCCAAAGCCCGCACGACCAAAGCCAAGGCCAGGATCGATTCGGCCGGTCGGCTGATCGACGAACTGAACGATATTGAATCGCGCCAGAGGAACGCATCGGCCGGAATCGACTTCACCGCGTCCGGGCGAAAGTCGAAACAATTGTTGGTGGCAAAGGGGATAGGGAAATCGCTTGGCGGCAAACCGATCGTGTCCGGTCTCGACATCATGATGGGGCCGGGCGAGCGGATCGGCCTCCTTGGCCCCAATGGCAGCGGCAAGACGACCGTCTTAAAACTCTTAGCCGGAGTGTTGGAGCCAGACTGCGGTACCATCACTCGTGCCGATCGGCTACGAGTGGTAACCTTCGAACAACACCGCGAGTCATTGGACCAGCAAGCCACGTTGCGGCGCGCTCTCGCTCCAGCCGGCGGCGATGCAGTTGTGTATCAGGATCGGTCCGTGCATCTGGTCTCATGGGCGAAGCGGTTTCTTTTCAGACCGGAACAGCTGGATCTGCCGGTCTCTCGCCTGTCCGGTGGAGAGCAGGCTCGGTTGCTGATCGCGCGGCTGATGCTTCAACCGGCAGATCTCCTGATTCTCGACGAGCCAACCAATGATTTGGATATCCCGACCCTTGATGTGCTGGAAGACAGCTTGGTGGAATTTGTCGGGGGGCTTGTGCTGGTGACGCATGATCGGTGGTTGCTGGACCGCGTCTCCACCAGACTCCTCGCGTTGGATGGAACAGGCCGTGCCGAATGGTTTGCCGACTATGCCCAATGGGAAGCCGCGCAGGCGAGAAAAGAGGCGGAAGAAAGAAAACCTGAGATCTTGGAGGAGCCTTCTCTACCGACGAAGTCATCGAAACGAAAAGGCTTGTCGTATAAAGAACAAAAAGAATGGGATCAGATCGAAACGAAGATTCTTGGGGCCGAGGAGGTTGTTACAGCTTGCCAAGCTGCAGCCAATGATCCGGCCATCGCTTCTTCCGCCGTCGATTTGCAGGCGCGCTACACAGCCCTTCATGCCGCGCAAGCCGACGTCGAACGTCTCTACGCCCGCTGGACCGAATTGGACGAAAAACGCACACAACCGATCAGCAACACGTCAATTTAGCGATTGTAAGACCTCGCCACTCAATCCTTTCAGAGGTTTCCAGTGACAGGTTCCCGGCCGGTTACAAGATCCAATCGTATAGGTTTGCTCACATTTGTGATTGACGGTAAGTCGATCTGTCTAGTAAAGTAGTAATGTCACTACAATAGGTCGAGAGATAAAAATGCAGATCGGTTTACGAAAGGCGAACCAGCAGTTTTCTCGGCTCGTGAAGGCTGTGAGGGGCGGGCGAGAGGTGTTGTTGACGGATCGCGGGAGACCACTTGCCGTAATAAGACCGGTCCGTGGTGATGATGAAATGGAGTCCACCATTCAACGCTTGGAGGAAGCCGGGTTTCTGCGTGCTGCAGAGAAGCGAAGGAATCTTCCCGCGTGGAACCCTAAGTCCGTGAAGGGCGCACCACTTTCAAAGACCGTTCAAGAAGAACGAGATAAGCGGTGACCTTGGTGCGCTGGGCTTATTTCGATACCAGTGTGTTGGTCAAACGGTATATCAAAGAGGAAGGCTCGGCGGTTGCTCGCCGGCTCCTTCAACGGTATCGGTTCCTTTCATCAGCCATTGCTCCGGTCGAAGTCCTGTCTGCATTGAGTCGACGACGTACGGCCGGTGAACTTGCACATCGGGATTTCCTTGCCATCCGATCAAGGTTGCACAAAGATCGACGTTATTGGGAACTTGTGGAGGTTGGAGCCATCGTTCTGAGCCAAGCCGAGGACCTTGTCCAGAAGACTGGTCTGCGGACGCTCGATGCTGTGCACGTAGCTTCGGTGCTGAACTTCCAGGGGGCTTCTGGCATTACGGTTCCATTCGTCACTGCCGATATCAAGCAGCGCGATGTCGCTGAGACTCTTGCCCTCAACTTGATTTGGGTCGAGTAAAGCGTTGCCCGATGTCATGGTCGATTAAACACCGAGTCTCGACCTCGTTGTTTCCCCCTGAATGATTGTGCTGCACCTCACAAGAAAGAATTTGAATGGAGAGCCCCTCCCTTAATACACGAGACCAGATTCGACTCTAACTACGCGTCTCGCGTCCATCCCGATAAAGTTTTCGAACAGCAGGCAGATGAGACTTAATTCAGGTGTCTGGTATTCCAGGGCCACCTCACTTGGATTCTGCAGTAGCCAGTGCGGTCAGAAACGAGTTTAAGAAACGTCTGGATATTCAATATCTTGAGTTGCCAAATCTGAACTGCGCCGCAGTTGAATCTGGGGAAACCCGGTGTTGTTGCAGTGGACCGCAACTGCTCTCGGATTGCGACATCTCTTACTTCGCCGCTTCGGGAGAAGCCTGGCAATCTGCGAGCGTCAGAAAGAGCGATGCGAGTACGGTCCTGTAACTTTTCATCATGTTTAGCATGGCATGGATCTCTCCGAGGGCTCACTCGGAGCATCCCGAGCATGCCGATCGATGCAAGCCTAGGCGATCTCCTAGTTCATGATCGATGGCGCGTCGGATAAGGTGACAGCATGGTTGATGAAACAGGTGATTTAGAAGCGGGTAATGGAAGTGCGCTTCAAATGCGGGGGAGAGAATCGTGTTTGTGCGATTGCTGCCTCCGGGTTGTTGGGCTCTGACCGCTGACCATCGTGTGGTCTACATTCACCGGAGGCAAAGTCGCCGTTGCATCAGCGTTGGCCATGGGTACTGCCACGATGATCAAGCAGTTACTGTTGTCGCGAAGCGCGATATTAGATGCTAATCGTTCATGATGAAGGATTTCGGCAATCACAAACAGATGGGCATGGGGAGAGGAGATGGCACGAGTACGTTCGAACAAAAGTAAAAACAAGTCATTTAAAGAAGAGGAAATAAAGGCCGGTCAGTTGGACGAAAATCCCGCTCAACACCATACATTGCAACCAGCCGCTAGATCCAAAGAGCGCCAAGAGCACAAGCGGATACAAGAGGAGTCGTCTGCTGATTTGCGGGAATTCGAAAAGCTTTCCGAGCAAACGCCTTTTACTACCACTAATGGACATCAAGGTATCGAGGATGATTCTGCGACGCATCGTAGAATCGCGGAGCGGGCGTTTATTCTGTTTCTAGAGAGTGGCTGTGAGCATGGCAACGATTGGTCTCATTGGTTTGAAGCGGAACGGCAGATTAACGAAGTTCGAGTGTAGCCACAGGACGGTAAGTTTCATAAACGCGCAACGATGGCGACATTATGCGCAGCGGAAATTAGTACGATGGAGGAACCGGGAACTCTGCGGGATAGTTCGCTTTTATGGCCGGTGCCTTGCTCGGGGGCGGCGTCGTGTGGTTGTTTGCCTCTCAGCCTGGCTCGGAGCTGCGCGACATGTTGCGCCATTACGTGAAATTGAGCGAAGGATGACCTGATGGATAAGAGGCGGGAGGCATGGAATACCGTGGTGGAACGCGGCAAGGAGGATTATAAGAAGGGAGAAGAGACGATCCGCGATGCCGGCGTTCGGCCTAAGGAATTTGCAAGCCAGAGACAGAACGCGGTCGAAGAAGCAACCAATGAGCCGTCACGCAGCCACGGATAGCATACAACTGAATAGGTTAACCATAAATTATTCATAAGGGGACAATCCCGTGAGGATGCTATCACTTGTTCTCGTACTTCTTGTTCTCGTACTGAGTGGGGTGAGCGAGCTCCTAGCCGGTGAGGCCTCGGCCGCCAGAACCGACTTAGAACGCTTGAATGATGATTCAATCACGGCGAACGTACAGGGGAACCTGGCGGGCGATAATGTGTTGGATTTTGCCAGGGTCGATGTGGAGACAGAACGAGGGGCCGTGATTCTCAGTGGCGTGGTGCCAACCTCAGAGCAGAAAGCTCGCGCGGAACAGCTGGCCAGGCAGGTACGTGGCGTCAAGCAGGTCACCAACAAGCTCCAGGTCCGGACGGCCCAGCAGCCGTAAGCGCATCGGGCATGAGCACGAGACTGCGAGATGCCGACAGAAACTAACCTCTCCGTGATTGCAGGCCATGGGGCGTTGCGAATCGAGGCCGTTACAAATTGAGTGTCAGAGCTTGTCCTGTGCATTCCGATAACAAGCCCACTGCACAGAGCATCTCTCGCGGCGCCCCAGGCTCTGCTGGCCCACATTCTTCACGAGCTCTTGTGCTGTGATCGCGGATTCGCCACTAGGACAAGCCTGGACGCGATCCAACAGCGTCCAGGCAGGTGGGCTTGCCGTTCGGTCTGCCGATATACTGTTTCAAGTAAGCCTCCCTTCCTCGCGGCTCCGCACGCATGTCTTGCCGGGCGGCAGCGCGATTTGGTCCCTCAACTGAACTCAGGACCCGGAGCTTTGTTGGAGGGCGACGGACTGTCGTGAATAACGTGCGCTAGAGCTTGATCATGTAGTGAGTGCTTCTGCAGCCACCGGATGGTGTGAACAGTCCTTTGTCCGTTAAGTCTTGAGGATCGCGGGTGGTGGCTCTTGACGCGCCGGCAATTGACGTATGTTGCTTGGCATTCATGCCACCTGCGAAGCCGTTCGGCCATTTCTCCAGGATGCGGCGAAGTGCAGCAGCTGGCCGGTCATTGAGCTGATTTTTCATCCGGTCGAACAGTCTGGTTTTCTTCAGGGTGAAATCGATCTGTTTCTCGGTCTAGATCTGTGCCTCGGTCAATTGAGCCGAATGCATTCCGTATTCGGCTCATGGGAACCGCTTCTATTACAGTTCTACCCATTCATGGCCGATAGAGAAGGCGGAAGCCGGTCTCCATCGATCCACAAGTGAAAGGGATTCTCACCATGCCTTTGGCGAGCGAACTGGTTCAGTCCTGCACCACCGTGTTCACCCTGCCGGAGATCTACTTCCGCGTGCGAGGTGTGGTGGACGACCCTAATTCGACCATGGACGACCTTGCCGAGGTTCTTAAGCTGGATCCGGCCATCTCAGCCAGGCTCCTCCGCATTGTCAACAGCCCCCTCTATGGATTTCCCAAGCAGATTGACACCATTTCCCGCGCCGTCAACATCGTCGGTATGCAAGCCATCAACGACCTGGTTACTGCAACGACGGTTGGGCAGACCTTCTCCGGAATGCCGATTCAACTCATGGAAGTCCCGATGTTCTGGCGCAAGAGTGTGCTTTGTGCCTTGCTCGCCGGAAGGATTGCTGAATCCTGCGGCATCGAAGACAGTGAGCGTTTCTTCATCGAAGGTCTGCTGCGCGACATCGGCCATCTCGTCCTCTACCAGACCGTCCCGCAGCGGGCTCAGTCTGCTCTCATTGAAGCGGGCTACCTCGGAACCTCTCTGGCCGAGGTGGAGCAGTCCAATATTGGGTGCGACTTCGCGGAAGTGGGGGCCGAACTCATTCGGGCCTGGGGGATGCCTGTGCGAATCGAACAGGCCATTCGCTGTCAACTGAGCCCAAACGATGCCGGTGAATTCATCATCCATGCGTCCATCGTTCATCTGGCCGGCGTCGTCGCCGATTACGAAGAGCTCGAGCCGAATCGGCGCCCTGCTGTCATGCCGATCAGCCCCTATGCCATCACCGCCACAAGGTTTGCAGCGGCCAACCTCCCGGCACTGCTCACGGACGCCCGGGCCAAGCTGCAAGATACTTTAGCGCTTATCCATCCTCGCGCCATGGCCGCGTAACTCTACAGACATTGTCCATGATCAGAAAAAGGCTCGAATTCCGGTGAATAGGAGTTCGTCACCCGATTTGGCTACTGTAAGGGTCTTCCGATTCAAGGGGATTGTCTCTTGATGGAACTCAGGCAAGCGACCTATTACCGTGGGAACGCCGCGTTGTCGCAAGCGCCAAGCTACAATACGCCGGCCAATCGATTCAGACTCAGCGTTGTCTGGGCGAAAAACAGCTGGAAGACCTGGTAGTCTTGAGATAGCACCGGTTGGCTGGTGGTTACTCGATCACAGTAGATGAGCCCAATCGGTTTTGCTCCAACCCGCAACGGCGCCACGATCGCCGACGTCGGTCTCCAGACCTCGATAAAATCCTGTTTGAGAGTCCCGGCCATCTCGTCTAAAAAGTTGGAAACAAGGAGTGGATCGACTCGCTTGAGAACCCTGAGGAAAAACTGATGCTCCCGGCTAAGTGAACCTGAAAGGGACCGGAGGTAGAGTGCCGGAGGTGCCACCCCAAGCACCAGTCTTCCAACAAGCAGATCACTATCGTTTTGGTTCAGAAGCGCCAGGCCTATACGGTCAAATCCGGCGTCCCGATGTAGGGATTGCACAAATGCCCCGAGTAGGCCGTTGAGGTCTCTTGCAGCTTGGAGCGAGGCCTGAAGGGCCTGGAGTGTTTCAAGCGGCTTGGTCCGAACGGGAGCAACCGGTTTCTCTCGCGACGTGAGCATTGCCTGTTCTTTGCCAACCGTCGGTTTGACGGCGGGCGGACGAGGGATCGCTTCGGTGGCATCCTGCTCGTTTAGTGGTGACATGGCCTCCTGGAAGGAGTCGATTGCCAACCCCATTGAGCGGATGAGTTGGCGCCCCCGATCCATGGCCCGAATCATCAAATCAGCGAAGGAGCCGGAAGAGAGGCCGCTTACGAGCCGGAGAGTCTTCTTGGCGTCCTCCAAAGTGGGTTGCAAGGCTGGACCGGTGAGCACCTCGACCAGCCGAATGGAGCCGACGACGATACCTCGGTAGGTTTGGAGCCCACTGTGCCAATGTTCCATCGGCAGTTCTTCTGGATGACGGAAGAGCTCGATCACGTCGGCCGGTAGGTTCCACATGTGGGCCAACGCTTGGGCCAAGATCATTCGTGGTACACCAATGAGGCGCGTCTCTTCAAGTGTGCATTCCGATAGGTGCCTGTGTTTCTTGGAAATAGCCTGGAGAGCAAGAAAGAGGTCCGGGTCCTGGTAGGCGATGGCCAAGTCTCCGATCGAGTACAGGAGGGCGCCTGTAAACAACTGCCCTGGCTGTGGGTATCCAATGGCCATTCCCAGTTCACCGGCATGGGTCGCAGAGATGAGGGACTTGGCGATCAAGGTTCGGAACTCGTGTTGACGAACCGGCCAATGTTGCAGCTGTTCAACAAGATGTGCCGCAGCGACGAGGGACCGAACGGTGTCGAGCCCGAGCCAACTGACAGCATGGGGGACCGATATGATCGTCTGCTGTGGGCTGTAGGCGATGCTGTTCGCAACTTGCAGAACTTTGCACGTCAACCCATGGTCTCGGCTGATCACCTGGGCAAGATTCACGGCGTTGGACTGAGGTCCCATGTGATTGAGGATTTGCTGACAAGTTGACTCCAAAATTGGAAGACAGCGGCTGGATTCGTCGAAGAGAGGTCTGAGTTGCTGATGGAGGCGAGGGCGGATTGAGGCGATGATGGACGATTCCGTGGCCGCATTTGACGAAGTCATAGGGGGAGCCTGGTTGAGCGTCAGAAGCTCTATCGGTCAAAACCCTACCGAGCTTAAGGGCATGAAACTGTGAAAGAAAGTTCGCACGATCGTGCATCAAATGATCCAGGGTTCCTGGTGGGTCCTCGCAAGCTATTCGACCGAGTGGCTTTCCAGGAAGACCGCTTGCTCCAGCGTGCGGAAGAACCGCTGGTAGGGCAAGGGATCTTCAACGGCGCGAAGATAGGACTGAGCGCTGGCCCGCACGATGAGCTGCGAGTCGTTGCGGTTGCGGACAGTGACGGTCAGTCGCACAAGGTCGCTGCGGTGGTAGAAGGGGCCCCAATCTCGATAGTTTCTGGTGAGGAACAGGAGCGTGTCCGGCTGATAGAGGAAGTAGGATGGGTCGGGGAAGGTCGGTCGCTCAAATGCAGCGTATTTCTTTGCCGACACGATTCCCAGTTCTTCATCGAGCACTTCGATCTTGCAGTTGAAGTCCTGCAAGGTCATGACGATCGCCTCGAGCATCTTTCGCCGATCATTGGTGTCGAACACGCGTGATTGCGCGGCCCGGACCTTCACCTGACTGTCCTCGGACAACCAGATCTGCGACCGCGCGTCCGATTGCTTGTCATGCCGCATTTCATAGGGCGAACAGGCCGGGGACCACACCACCCCGGCGAGCACTATCAGAAGCAGCCATCGGAGCAGAGATAGCGATCCCGGTGATGTATCGGTGGTCATGACGATGGGGTCGACTCCCCAGGGAGAAACAGCGCCCGTTGCAACACGACGAAAAAGTTCTGATACACCTTTGGGTCTTCAATGGGTTGGTTGTTATAGATGACGTTGGCGCGAATACTCATTTTCCCCGCCGTCTGTTCCTGCACCGTCACGGTGATCGTGACGACGTCATAATAGTTCGGTTCGGCGAATCGCGCGGCGGTGACAAGTCCCAGGTCTTCATAGGCCCGTTCAATG
Organism: Nitrospira sp.; assembly: GCA_029194675.1. Classification (NCBI taxonomy): domain Bacteria; kingdom Pseudomonadati; phylum Nitrospirota; class Nitrospiria; order Nitrospirales; family Nitrospiraceae; genus Nitrospira; species Nitrospira sp. Next base: position 701,774 of record JARFXP010000003.1, read on the forward strand.
ATGAACCCCAGATCTTGTAGGGTCGCGATGACGGCTCGGATGGTGGCGTTGCGGTCCGTCACATCGAAGGTCCTCGTCTGGCGGCTGCGGATCTCCATCTGCGCATCAGTCAAGAGGAACAAATCTTGCTGGGTTTCCGGCGCGGCGCACCCCTGCAAGGAGACCACTCCGGCAAGCAGGATGCCGACGCAGATCATTTTGCTGTGCATCGTGAGCCTTTCCATGGGGTGGCTTCAGATTCGATGAGCCTCCAGAAACACGGATTTGGAAAGCTTCGCGAAAAATTGTTGATACACCACCGGATCGTTGACCATCTCCATATATTGCGCACCGGGCGGAATGTAATCGTAATCGACTTGGCCATCTCCCTTCCAGACGACCCGGTAGAATGCAATGCGAACTTCGTGATGAGTTGCGTCGGGGTTGAGCGGGCGGGACACGAGGGCCGCGACGATCTTGTGATGTAGGTCTACCGGTTGCCGGACTTTCCCGAAGGAGAGGAAGAACCATACCGTCCTCCCGATCTCTTGACCGTACTCACGGGCACTTCGTTCCTTCACCGCGCGCAGGAAGCCGACTTCCCGTTGACTTTCATCAATTTGAAATCCCAAATCCTGAAGCAGAGCGGCCGAAGCGGAGAGCAGTTCGTGCTCATTCGCCGTTTCGAAAAACCGGGTCTGCATCGCGCGATGCGTCAGAATCTCCGGCGTCAGCGCAAAGAAATCGGACGGCTTAGTACTGGAAACACAGCCGCTGAGAAGCGTGAGTGTCAGGATTGAAAGCCACCACCTGCCCATCACAGCAACTGTGGCGGGGATGCATCCCACCGGCCGATCAGAACTGAGTGGCGTTGTAGGCAAAGTCCCTGACCTTTTTCTCTTCGTCGTACTTAATGATGATGGTGAGCGTCCGTTGGCGCTGCGTGCGCACACTGTCATTTGCGGCGTTGCCCAGAATGATGATCGTCGCATAGGACGACCTGGTCGAGTCTACACGATCGGTCGAGACCCTATCATAGATCCAGACCTCTCGTCGGTTCTCGTCCGTGGTCACGATGTTGGGAGTCCCAAGGAGTTCGGCAACCTTGGAAGCAGGCATCCCGACTTTGATTTCGCCCTGCACCTTGCCGACGGTGAGGCGGTCTTCTTCTTTCGAGACGGGTTTCCCGCCGCAGCCCGCAGCGACCATGAAGAGACAAAGGCTCAGGATGCTCCATGTAGATTTCATTGAAATTTCCCTTTCTGTCGGCTCTGTGTGACGCGGACTCGTCTATGAGGATAGGCTACTGTCCCTAAGACTGTCTGTCAACGGGCGAGATCAGAAAAGCACGTAATAGTCGGTGGCCCGTCATTTCCCTCTTGCCATAGCGAGCTTCTCGCAGCAGCTTGCCGGGAAAACCAAACTCACCTCAGAGTCCGCAGTTAGCCCTCGCCGTCAAAGCGCTACATTAGAAACATTCGTAAAATCAATGTCTTGAGTGGAATCATAGGCTTGATCGCGAAAGTCTCGATGGGCAATCTCGGAATACCGGAGCAACGATGTTTCTTCATCCTTACCCACCGTCACACCTTCCCAAACGTCCTCGAAAAAAACTCCTTCACCTTTCCCATATGCGCCTGGACATCCGTTTCCAGATGTCTTGCTCCTGCTTGCCAGTCGTCGGTGGTGTAGCCCACCCGGCGGGAGAGGAAGATGAATTCGTCGGAATCGACTGGGGGGAGGACGCGGTCTTTGGCATTGCCACGGACCATGCGGAGCCCGTCGATCAACATCCGGATGAAGAAATAGGCTTTGCGGAGTGTCTCACCGTCTTGCCTGGTGACAATAGTACAATCGAGGAGGGCAGCCAGCGCCTGCATGGTATTTGGGGTGCGCAGGACAGGAAGCCGATGGCCGTGCATGATCTGAAGGTACTGGATCGCATATTCGATATCGACAATCCCGCCGGGGCTATGTTTTAGGTTGATCGTGTCTCGCTCCACGAGTTGCTTCAACTGTTGCCGGCGCAAGTCGAGGGCGACAGGAAGATCCCAAGGTTGACCATTGTAGACATAACTATCACGATGGGCCTCGACTCGCTTACCCAGAGCCGCATCGCCCGCCACATACCGCAATTTGATCAACGACTGGCGCTCGAACGGGGCGGCGAGGCCCTGACCACTGTAATAGCTGGTGATTTCATCAAAGGGATTCGTCAGTGAGCCCTTCCCGCCGTGGGGTCGGAGGCGTACGTCCAGATGAAAGATTCCCTCTTGCTTGGCCTCGATCCACTGTAAGAGTTCCGCGCCGAGTCGCTCAAAGTATTCGCTGTTCTCGATCGGTTGCTTGCCGCCGGTCCGGCCTGCGTCGCTATAGACGAACATCACCTCAATATCAGAGGCATAGCCCAGTTCCTTGCCACCGAATTTGCCAAGGCCAAGGACGGTAAAGGGACAGGGTTTTTTATTCGCCAAGCGAGGTGGGCCATACAGCTTGTTCAGTTTGGCTTGGCAGTCCTTCAAGCTTCGATCGACGATGACTTCAGCCAGTTGAGTCAGGGCGGCGGAGAAATCCGGCAAGGCAGTGTCCGGTTCGACGATATGTTTCATGTCGATGCGGAACAGCTCGCGATCCTTAAAGCTGTTCAGCGCCACCTTTCGGGCCTCGTCGGTTTTGGCCCGATTCACCAGGCGATCAAGTTCTTTGCGAAGCGTCGCTCGCGGCGTCATGAGGGGCGCATCCCGGTAGTCTTGCAGCAGCGGTAGGAGGTTGCTGTATTGGCGACGCAGAAAGTCTTCCCAGAGAAAATCACTGGCGCCGAGCAGACGGGCGAGCAGCGGAAAGGTCTTCTTATCGCTGAGAAAGGCCAAGGCTTCTTGCTGGACCTTGCCCTTTGCCTGTTGCACCGTCAGATCGAGGAACTGATCAAAGGCTTCCAAGGCCTTGGTCGGGTCGGGAGCCCAGGTGAGGGCATGGGTGAACTGCTTGATGAGGACGGCCGTCAGACGCAACTGTTCCTGATCGGTCGCATCGGTGAGCTTTTGGCCGTGGCGGTTGCGGACATAGAAGCGATCATGAATCTTCCCGTCCTCAACGTCGAACTGTGCTTTGGAGATATAGACATCACGCATCGCGAGGGCGTTGGCAAAGGCGTACAAAAAGGCCGGAGTATCGTCTGATCGGATGTCCATGACGGTGTCAGTGGGCGAGTGGCTGTTGTCGAACATGATCTGTACCGGATTGAGCAGACCGCTGAAGGACCCGCGTCGCCTACCGAGTTGTTCGACCAGACGCCGATTCACCGCAAACCGTGCCTCTTCGAATTGCCCTGTGTCGAGCAGGGTGATCACCGAATGGAGCGCGTCTGACAATTGCTCCTGTTGAGCCATGTCCAGCTCTGCGCCTGGTACCGGAAAGACGCGGAAGATATCCACGATTTTTTTTCTGTTCAGACCCGGGCTGCCCTTTGCGCGGACACGCGGTCCGTATCCTGTCCAACCGGCACGGGCGGACTGCGGGGCGGTCTTTTCGGAGAACGTATAGATGTGTCCTTCCTCAATGTTGAGGCCGAATGCCGAGAGCAGGCCGCAAATCGTGGCGAATTCGGAGAAGTGGTCGTAGGCCACGATCGTGATCTCAAACCGCTTGTCCGGCTGTTCGGCAAAGGCGACGTTGCAGGGATGTTCCGGCGTCAGTTGAGCGGTCAATCGGACATGCCGGGCAATCGTCGGAGGCTCGAACCGCCGGAAGTACTCCTGGTCCATGCGGGCGAAAAAATCTTGAAGGATATCGGATGGAATATCAGGGCAGAGCAGACGAACCGAGTTGAGAAGCGATGTGCGATCAGGAGAGCCGATCGGCATAGCTTTCAGTATACCCGAATGGTTTCATTGTGCGTAGAGGAACGGGTCAGTATAATGCCGCGCCATGAGTCGTTCCTCTGTACCGCCGCTATTCCCACGGGCTCAGTCCCCGGTTCAGAAACTTGCGTCTAAACCGGATCCCAGCCCCGTCTTGCTTGCTCCCAAGCGGAATGTCGAGGAAGTGCGGGCCATTTTGTCGGCCTATGGTCTACGTGATCTTGATCAGGCCGACCGCAACCTCGATGCGATGGCGGGTGACCCGATCCAGCGCCGGCGGCTGGCCGATATTCTCCCGATATTGATGGAATCCATTTCCCGGACGGCCGACCCCGATCAGGCGCTGAACCACTGGGAGCGCATGTTGGCGAACGTATCCCGCACTTCATTTCTCGACTATCTACGCAGTTGGCCCCGCATGCTCGATCTCCTCTGTGTGATCTTCGGCAGCAGCGACGCCTTGGCCTTTACGCTGATCCGAGACCCCACGTTGGTGTATTGGTTGGCTGAGGAGGAAGTCTTGTCACGACCTCCGACGCGAAAAGGGATGGAGGGCGCGCTTCGCGAGAGCATCGGGCACCTGACTTCCAAGGAACTGAAGTTGGACGCGCTGCGACGTTTGCGCCGACGGGAAATGTTGCGCATCGGCGTGCGGGATCTCCTTCGTCTCGCCACAGTACCGGAGACGACCGGCTCCTTGTCCGACTTGGCCTGCCTGCTCATTCATGCCGCCTATGAGATTGTCGATTCCGATCTCAAGCGGCAGTATGGCATTCCCATGCATCGAACCCGGCAGGGACGATGGGTCGAGACGAAGTTTGCCGTGATCGGAATGGGCAAGCTCGGGGGACACGAACTGAATTACAGTTCCGACGTCGATCTGATCTACCTCTATGAGTCGCATCATGGAGAAACCAGAGCGCCGAGAGGGGTGCGTGCCGCCATACCGGCCGGCGTCGGCATTTCCAACGAAGAATATTTTGAGATTCTTGCCCGCGAATTGACCAGGGTCTTGATCGAACCCACCAAAGAAGGCCACGTTTTTCGAGTCGATTTGAGATTACGGGCGGAGGGATCCGTCGGTCAATTGGCGCGCTCGCTGGAAGCGTATCGGAAGTATTATGCCGCACGTGGACAGGTTTGGGAACGATTGGCACTACTGAAGGCTTGGCCTGTGGCAGGTTCCTACGAAGTCGGACAGGTGTTTCTCAAGCTGGTCAAGCAGTTCGTGTTGGGAGAAAAGATGGATCGGGATCAGGCATCGGCGATCGTACAGGATGTTCGTGCGGTCAAGGATATGATTGACGCCAAAATGACGGACCGCGGCCATGCGCAACGCAATGTGAAGCTGGGGACCGGCGGAATCCGAGAGATCGAGTTTTTCGTACAGACCATTCAAATCTTGGTAGGGCGGAAGGTGCCGGCACTACTGGATCGGAGCACGCTCGGTTCGCTGAACCGGCTGGCTCAGAAGAAACTGCTTTCGATCGAAGACCGTGATGCCTTGACGGCCGCCTATCTGTTCCTACGCGATGTCGAACACAAGTTGCAGATGGTCCATGATCTACAAACCCACGCTCTGCCACACGACGGTGTTGAGCTTGAGAAATGTGCCGTGCGGATGGGATATATGGAGAAGGATCGTATAGAAGCCCGCAAGCGCTTCGCGGCAGACCATGCCAGACATACGAAGGCGGTGCATGATCAGTTTGTCTCGTTTTTCTGTCAGCCCGAGCGGTCTGCCCTCTCTTGAAAGCTGCCTTGAAACCAGCGAGTTAAGAACGGGAATTCCGCAACTGGGTGTAACAATGTACTCGGTAATCGTGAATTCGTAAGGTCTCTATCTTTCTGGATAGGAATGCTTCGTGTTAGGGAGCGAGTTTGAATCAACTATTCGGATTTTACGTCGACCCTCGTTGCGTACAAGGAGGTGCGCTGATGGTCTCGTTGAACAGGATTTGCGGATTCTTTCTCATGTTAGGGCTCGTCAGCGGCTGTGGGGGTGATCGCCTTGTCGGAGTAATACCGGTTCCAGCGTCATCGCCAACGGGAACGGTGAAGGGGCAAGTCGTGTCACTGGCGCACGGTTCGCCGGTAAGCGGAGCAACCGTGAAGACGAAAGTAGGGACAACCACAACCGCTGTCGATGGGAGATTTAGCGTACCGGCGCCTCCAGGAGATCGTACCATTGTTCACGTAGAAGCGAACGGATTCGCCGAGGCCTTTCCTGTGGCTCGCGTGATATCGAGACAAGCGACCAACCTCGGTGTGAAGCTTGTGCCGACCGGTGCGACGACAACGGTATCCGTGGCGGAGGGTGATACTGTCTCGGTGCCCCATTCACCGGCTCGCGTGACGATTCCCGCCAATGGTTTGGTGCCGAAAGCGGGAGGGACGCCGGCAGGGACAGTCCTGGCGGTCCGGTGGGATCAGTGGCCAGCAGCCCAGTGCGGTGCTGGCCGTCACATTCGCCTCGCTGCAAGAGCCCGCGTCCATACTCACGGTCCGGGGGATCTGCTCGGTATTCACCAGCACCTGCGTCAGCATCGGCTGGGCTTGCTGCTTGTCATTCGACTCATCGGTGACGTCGGCCGCGACAATAATCTGAGCGGTGGTATCCACGGCAGCCTGACAGTTGTACCCTTGGACGACACTCCCTTTGGCGTCCGACGCCGGCATGATCCGGCTCTCCGGATCGGTGAAGTTACGCTGGGTCTTCGGGTGCGGCCCTGAGCGGGGCAGCTGCAGTGGCCGATCTGTGGCCCTCGTGTCCTGCGCCTCCTGCTCCAGCACCGCCTTGGCGGCCCGAATCGTCTGGAGCCGCTGTTCACGCCGGGCGAGTTCGGCAGGCCGTTCATCGCCTCGCCGGTCCGGGCCATAGGTGGCATCATCCCGGGTACCGGCGGCCTCGGCCTGCTGGAGCAGCGTCTCAACCTCGGCTTGCACCCGGGCCTCCTCCGTGACCATGCGGCCGTAGCTCATCGCCTTGTGCTTCAAGGCATTCGCTTTGACCTTGGTGCCATCCAAGGCGATGTGGCCCAGCTTGACCAAGCCTGCCCGCGGGCAGAGCTTCAACACCTGGACGAACAAGTCGGCCAGCGCCGTCAGATGCTGTTTCCGAAAGTCGCTGAGCGTCCGGAAATCCGGCCGCTGGTTCGCCGCCAGCACCCGAAAGGCCACATCCTCCTCCAGTTCCCGCGCAATCTACCGCGACGCCGGAACTCCAACAGCGTAAGCATAGAGCAGCACCTTCACCAGCAACTGCGGATGATAGGGGGCCGTGCCGCGCGTCACCCCGCCATAACTCGCCAGGATGGGATCGCGGTTCAGGGCCTCCACCAGATCCGTCACGAAGTCCGCCAGGTGGTCCTCCGGCAACCAGTCGCGCGGCGACGGCGGCAACAGCCACAGGTCGTCGGGTTCGTAGGGGCGAAAGGTCCGAGTCGTCATCATGCAGCCGCCTCACTCCTCACTACGTAGATGCACGAATCCACGGCCGCACACAAGTGGGGGCCAATGTCGGACAGGCTTCTAGTGAGCGGGACGAAAGGTTATGCGCGGTGCAGATCGGTCTGCGATACAGTGTCCTGCGTACAGCAAAGCCGTTATGAAGGGGACGCCTCGTTGTTTCACCTGGGCCAGTCGATGCTAAAATCGTCGGTGGGTTATGCTGAGATCTCTGGTCTGAGTGTAGAGGATTGAAGATAGGAAGTGGTCGCGGTAAAGTGTCGTGTCAGTTGGTGCACATCAGTCTTACATTTCTTTTCATTCATATAAATGAGGAGGGTCGCGATGAGACGTGGAGGAGCAGTGTTAGCGGCAGTTGGTCTGTTGATCTTGGGTGCTGGTGTCAATGTTTGGGCCGCGGCAGATGACGGCAGTCAGGTAAAGATAATCAGTCCGGCAGAGGGGGCTGTCTTGAAGGGCGGTGATGTTGAAGTCAAGTATGAACTGACAAAGGGTAGCAAGGCGACGCATGTCCATTGTTTCGTGGACGGGGAATATCAGAAGGGATGGAAAGGGACGGTCACGGGAATGCCACCCGGAACCCGTGAGATTAAGCTCGTGGCGGCGGATAAGGATCACGAAACCTTAGCCGCTGAATCATCCGTTAAGGTGGAAGTACAGTAGAAAAACTGGGTTTTACTATCTCAAGTCAACTCAGCGGCGAGGCGCGAGACCTCGTGCCTCGCCGGTCATGCTGTGCAACGCTTGCGACTGCGGTATGTGTCTTCTGGAGTTGAACAGTCTATAGATCGGAATATCCCGTGGAAGTCTTTATCGCTGTGACCGCGAGGTCGTAATGAAGGCCGGTATGCCGCCCATCACCAAGGATCTCATCACTCAGCACAATCTGAAGGGCGATGAATACCAAAAAATCGTCGACATCTTGGGGCGTGAACCCAACCTGACGGAGCTCGGCATGTTCTCTGTGATGTGGTCCGAGCACTGCTCCTACAAGAGTTCGCGTGTGCACTTGAAGAAACTGCCGACGAGCGGGCCTCGTGTCGTGCAAGGGCCGGGCGAAAATGCGGGGGTAGTCGATATCGGCGACGGGCTGTGCGTGGTCTTCAAAATGGAGTCACACAACCATCCGTCGTTTATCGAGCCCTATCAGGGTGCTGCCACGGGGGTCGGTGGAATTTTGCGTGACATCTTTACCATGGGAGCGAGGCCGATCGCGCTGCTCGACTCGCTGCGATTTGGAGAATTGCACTCCCCCAAGAATCGCCATCTCATGAAAGGGGTCGTCTCCGGCATTGCTGGTTACGGCAACTGTATGGGAGTCCCGACCGTGGGAGGTGAGATCGTCTTCAATGACATTTATGCCCTCAATCCGTTGGTCAATGTGTTTTGTCTCGGTCTTGCCCATCAGGACAAGATATTTCGTGGCACGGCTGCCGGCGTCGGGAATCCCGTGATCTATTTCGGCTCAAAGACGGGGCGCGATGGTATTCATGGGGCGACGATGGCGTCCGATTCGTTCGACGATCAATCGGAGCAGAAGCGGCCAACTGTCCAAGTTGGTGATCCCTTTGCGGAAAAATTGCTGCTGGAAGCCTGTCTTGAACTGATGGAACGCGATCTACTCGTCGGGATTCAAGACATGGGCGCTGCAGGGCTGACGAGTTCCTCCTGCGAAATGGCTTCCCGCGCCGGCAACGGGATCGAGTTGGACCTCACAGTGGTGCCACGGCGCGAGTCCGGTATGACGCCCTACGAGGTCATGCTATCCGAATCTCAAGAGCGTATGTTGATGGTGGCAAAATCCGGCAAGGAAGGCGAATGCATCGAGATTTGTCGGAAGTGGGATCTGGACGTCGCGGTGGTCGGGAAAGTGACGGCCGACGGTATCTTGCGTGTCCTGGATCAGGGAAAGATTGTCGCAGAGATTCCGGCGAAGGCATTGGCTGACGACGGGCCTCGATATGAACGGCCCTACCAGCCGCCAGCCTATCAAGATATGCTGACGAATCTGAACTATGATGCCATCCCAGATGTGAAGGATGCGAATGGAGCATTGCTGGCCTTGTTAGAGGCGCCGACGATCGCCAGCAAGCGGTGGGTGTACGAGCAGTACGATCATATGGTGCGGACGAACACCACGGTACGACCAGGGTCTGATGCGGCGGTGGTGCGCATCAAGGGGACGAAGAAGGCTGTGGCGATGACGGTCGATTGCAACAGTCGCTATTGCCTGTTGAATCCCTATGAAGGAGCTCGGCTGGCCGTGGTCGAGGCGGCGCGAAATCTCGTCTGTTCCGGTGCTGTGCCGATCGGTCTGACGGATTGTCTCAATTTCGGCAACCCGGAGCGGCCCGATATCATGTGGCAGTTCGTCATGGCGATCGAAGGGATGAAAGATGCCTGCGAGCATTTCCAAATCCCCATCGTGAGCGGAAATGTCAGCTTTTACAACGAAACCAATGGACTCTCCATTTACCCGACCCCCATGCTGGGCATGGTCGGGCTGATCGATGACGCTGAGCGGTCGATGACCCAGTGGTTCAAGCAGGAAGGCGACGATATTATTCTGTTGGGTTCCTCTCGCGAGGATTTGGGTGGATCGGAGTATCTCAAGGTCGTTCATGCTCGCGAACAGGGATCGCCGCCTTATTTGAATCTGAATACGGAAAAGGCCCTCCATGATTGTGTGCTATCACTGATTCGTGATGAGCTGCTGCAGTCCGCGCACGATTGCTCGGAAGGTGGTGTCGCCGTTGCATTGGCGGAGAGCTGTATCTCGGGACCGGAACGGCCCCTGGGTGCTGTGGTAAGATTGACTAGAGGCCGGCTTCGAAAAGACGCCGTTCTTTTCGGCGAAAGTCAGTCGAGAGTGGTGGTATCTGCAAAGCCTGCCCATCGTCAGTCCATTCTCGATCATGCGAGGCGTTTTGGCGTCCCGATTGAAATAATGGGGACCGTCACCGGTGGACGGCTGATCGTGGATGTGGGAAATGAGGGATCGATGGAACGTATGATCGCTCAATCGGTGGCGATACTGCACGACCGATGGGGTCTTTCTTTGGAGCGAGTGCTGAATCAAGTCTAGTTTTGCGGACTGCCAAGTATCATGAATAAAGAACTGCCGATCGTCTCGCCCGATAAATTTCACGACGAATGTGCCGTCTTCGGCGTCTACGGCCACGAAGAAGCCGCTAATCTGACGTACCTTGGACTGTACGCGCTGCAGCACCGCGGGCAAGAGGCGTCCGGGATTGTGGCAGGAGATGGCGATCAAGTCTTCATGCAGAAAGGCATGGGCTTGGTCGCCGACATTTTTCACAAATCGGTGCTGGAGAAACTGCCCGGCCATATGGCCATCGGTCACAATCGTTACTCCACGACAGGTGGCCACGATTTGAAGAATGTTCAGCCGTTGACCGTGAATTTCGCGCTCGGGAATTTGGCCTTGGCTCACAACGGCAATCTCATCAATGCTCAGATGCTCCGACACGAACTTGAAGCCTACGGGGCGATCTTCCAGTCCACCTCTGACAGCGAGGTCATTATCCACCTCATCGCGCACTCGCGAGCAAACTCCTTTCTCGCACGGGTCATCGATGCTTTGAGTCAGGTGCGAGGCGCATTCTCGGTTGTGTTGATGACTGACAACGGTCTTATCGCCGCTCGTGATCCCTACGGCCTCAGGCCTCTGTGTATCGGGCGCCTACGAAGCAGCTGGATTGTGGCGTCCGAGACCTGTGCATTTGACTTGCTCGATGCCGAGTACGTTCGAGAGGTGGAGCCGGGCGAGCTGATCGTCATCAGCGATCAAGGGCTCGACAGCCACTATCCGTTTCCGAAGAAGGATCCGGCCATGTGTGTGTTCGAGTATGTCTATTTTGCCAGGCCTGACAGTCGAATCTTTGGGGCAAACGCTGTCTATGCTACGCGCAAGGGGCTGGGGAGGCAGTTGGCTCAGGAGTCGTGGGTACCGGCAGATGTCGTGATTCCCGTTCCTGACTCCGGTGTGCCGGCCGCGCTTGGCTATTCCGAAGGGGCGGGAATCCGGTTTGAAACGGGGTTGATCCGCAACCACTATGTTGGGCGGACCTTCATTGAGCCGGAACAATCGATTCGCCACTTTGGTGTCAAGGTGAAGCTGAATGCAGTGCCCGAATTGTTGGATGGGAAACGGGTGGTCGTCGTCGACGATTCGTTGGTTCGTGGCACGACGAGCCGCAAGATCGTCAAGATGATCCGAAAGGCAGGGGCGAAAGAAGTCCACATGCGGATCAGCTCACCGCCGATCATCTCGCCCTGTTTTTACGGAATCGACACACCGACGAAAAAAGAGCTTATCGCCTCCGATCACTCAACGGAAGAAATCCGCAAGTACATCACCGCCGACAGTTTGGCGTATCTCAGCCTTGACGGCATGTTGAAATCCGCTCCAGGAACGCCCGGTCAATACTGTACGGCCTGTTTTACCGAGCGTTATCCCATCCCATTTACCCGCGCGGAAGAGCTTCAGCTAGGCTTGTTCGAATCAGCGCACTGAGTGATTTCTGTGCGGAAGGCATGACGCCTCCAGAAAAAGACGACAAGAAAGCGCTGCAGCCACGAGGTAGGCATCGAGTGCCGGTCGACTATCCCGCTTTCTTCTCGGGAGATGAAGGATCAGGCGATGGAACGGTGACCAATCTCACGATTGCCGGATGTGAAATCCGGAGTCATGCCCAGTTCCCTATCGGAGCAGGTCTGAGTCTCCGTGTGCAAGCTCCGGAGGCTCGTCCTCCGATTATCATCGACCTCGCTATCGTCCGTTGGAAGAATGGTGATCGATTTGGGCTCGAGTTCGTTCGATTTGGAGGCAGAACCAAGGAACAACTCGAGGATATGTTGAACCAGCGTGAAGGCCCCGCCGAAGATTAGTTTTCCCCCTGCCCGCAGTTGCTGCTCCAAAAATTGCCATGGTAGGATGCTACATCCAATAGCTGATTGTATGAGCGACGGGAACGGTTCTACTATGACGACGAGGATCATGGTCGAGCGTGGGCGAGATCAGGGGTGTTCGTTGAAAGGGAGGTCGTGATGAGACAACATATACTGGCGTTCGGCCTGTTGGTCATCCCAGTACTGTGCACGCCACCGGTTTCCGCGGCGGGATTATTCCAAGTGGGAGAGAATGCCCCATCCTTCGCCCTTACTGCTATCACCGGTGAAACCGTATCGCTCCAGTCCTATAAAGGTAAAGTTGTGGTGCTGGGACTCTTTCACATCTGTGAGCCTTGCATGATACAGGGAACCGCCTTGCAGAAGGTCCATGAGTCTACGCAAGGCAGGAACGTGGCGGTGTTGGGTGTCAATTCATCGGGCAATGCGAAACGGGAGGTAGGAGAATTCTTATCCGGCTTCCCGGTCAAGATCACGTATCCCTACCTTTTAGATCCAGCGAAGGTGACGGATAAACTGTACGGTGGGGGAAAGTTTATCCCAAATGTGTATGTGATCGACCAGAAGGGAGTCATCCGCTGGCAACGAGTCGGCAATATGGACTTGGCGGGAGCCGACGTGATTGTTGCAGAGGTTGAGAAGTTGTTGGCGGGCGAAAATAAGATGTAGGGGGCAGGGTCGGCTGTTTCTCTGTGCTCGCTGACCGTCCGGCGAAACACCATCGAATTTAGAAAGTAGGCGGTGGTCGATCAATGCGTGCAATGAGAGAAACAGCCGACCCTGCCCACGCATAAGAAAGAGTGTAAAGAAAGAGGAAATGATGGATGAGATGGAGGAGGGGAAACAAAAGTTTCTCGAAGTGGTACAGGGAATCGACGGGTCTGTCCAAGTCGTGATTCCTGTCACTCCCTCCAACAGTATGTTCTTGATCTCGCTGACGAAAGGGCCGAATCGTAAATTTATCACTGTGCCAGAAGACGACATAATCGACTTGCCTCACGAAGCGAGCATCCGGACGAAAGTCACCAAAACGATCAAGGACGCCATCGCAGCTCTGTGATTTCGATGTCATGAATTCCCAATAACAAGCCGTCGTTTCTTGCCATGAAACAAATCTTGCCCGATATCTGGCAATGGTCGTGGTTTTCCGACGAGAAGCAGCTCGATTTCAACGGGTTACTTCTCGTGATCGGGGAACATAAAATCCTGGTAGACCCACCCCCTATGACGGCCGAGGCGAGAGCGGTCGTCCGCCGACATGAACCGATGGACTACATCATCATCACGAACCGAGATCACATCCGAGAGGCTGCGGCCTATCAGGCAGAGCTCAAGTGTCAGCTGCGAGTGCCGGAAGCCGATGCCGCCCAGATGGATGTAAAACCGACGAAGACTTACAAAGATGGTGAGCTATTACCCGGTGGGATTTGGGCTATTCATCTAAGGGGGCAGAAGTCTCCGGGAGAATCGGCATTGTTCATTGAACGGGGGCAAGGTGTGCTGATCCTAGGGGATGCGTTGATCGGCAAACCGCCTGGGGCCGTGCGCATGCTCCCTGGTGAAAAGTATGCAGACCTCGCGAAAGCCAAGGAGGGACTTCGCCGTCTTCTGAAATACAACTTCGATAGTCTTCTTGTCGGAGACGGCAGCTCCATCCTTGTCGGTGGGAAACAGCAGGTGGAACAGCTCTTGTCAGTGACGTCATGATATTGCGTAACAGCCTATCCGAAGAATTGAATCGACAAGGCAACGAGCATTTCTCGCGAGGGTTCTACACGGAAGCCTATACCTGTTACGCCAAGGCGTTAGAATATGATCGGCTCACCGGTGATCAACGTGCCCTGGTCTCCACACTTGGTAACCTGGGTAACATTTGCGCTGTCAGCGGACGGCGGAATTCTGCCCAGGCGCATTATCAGGAGGTGTTGGAACTGCAAAAGCTTCTTGGTGATGAAAAGGGAATTGGAACGACGCTGGCAAATTTGGGAAATCTTAGGGCTGATGCTGGCGAATGGGATCGGGCACAGGCATATTATCTCGAGGCTCTCGACCTTATGACCAAGACGCATGATGAGCCGGCCCAGGCCGTCCTGTTCTCGGACCTTGGTCTGGTAGCTCGTGAAACTGGTGACTTTGAGGAGGCGATTCAGTTTTACGAACGGTCGTTGGAGTTGATGCGTCGGTTGGGCAATCTGGGCGGGGTTGCGGACGCCTGGCGCATGATAGGCCGCACGTTCTTGATACAAAAGCGCTATGATGAAGCTATTGCCTGTTGTCAAACCAGCCAATCGGTCGCCGAGCGATTACGAGATGAGCTTCGTGCCGGTGGAGCCCGATACGTGCTGGCTCACTGTTATGAGGAAATGGGGCGTTTGCAGGAGGCAGCAGATCTGCTTGAGCAGGTGGTGCACATGGATCGCAAGTATCGCCTGCCGAAACTGGAAGAAAACACGCAGCGCCTAAAAACGCTTCGCGCCCGCCTCGCCGATCCGTATCAGTCGAAGGCCAGACGAGGGATGCAAGCATGATGGAACCGGCCTTTTCAGGTTGGACACAACTTCGCGCTGACCTGGTGCGATCATTCCCACAATTCTATGAGTTGGAGGCTGATGGACCGCTCGTCATGGATCTTGGGGAAGATGGTTGGCTCTTGGAGGTCAAACCGGAGGGCAAGGTCCTGTGCCAGTACGGAGTCGCAATGGAAGATGTCATGGCGCTCATGTCGGAGGGGACGCCGGAGGATTTAGGAACCGATGAAGTAGCCAAGCAGGCCAAGTATTTCCTTCAGCCCGCTGTCGCCAAATATCGGGCGCTTCTCCTTCAATCCGGGTTTGTTGAAGACACCGAGATGACCGATGAGTTCGTGGCGGTCACGTTTGCACGGCCTGTCGATCTGCAGAATCGCGCTAAGGTGGAAGACCTCCTACGGTGGTGCTGCCGCCAAATCGGAAACGCATCGTGACTCAACGAATCACGACATTCGACGAATTTCGGGACGCTGTCTCAGCCTATCAATTGCCACGAGTGTTGTTGGCCGCGCTGGAGCTGGATCTTTTTACGACTGTCGGTGACCGATCGTGGACGATGCCGGATCTCGCCAAGGACCTCAAGGTCAGCGAAAGGGGTTTGAGCATCCTTTGTCGTAATCTCGCGGCCGTCGGTGTATTGCGGAAAAAAGGAGCTAGCTATCGGAATAGCCGACTGGGAGCCACAGCGCTGAATGCCGACCATCGCGCATATCGCGGCGGTTATTTGAATTTAATCGAACGCCATTGGGAGGACTGGGTACGATTGTTGGAATCTGTGCGGAGTGGCTTGCCGATAGATCATGATACTCCAGACAGTCCGGACTACCGTCGACAATTCACGTGGGCCATGCACCACAGGACCTTGGAGATTGCCCCGGCGATTGCCGCCCAGGTTCCTTTAGCACGCTCTAAAACACTGCTGGATCTCGGTGGAGGGCCAGGCACCTACGCGATGGCGTTTCTCGCCAGGAACCCAACGCTTCACGCCACTGTCTGTGATCGAGCGGCCGCGCTTGAGGTCGCCAAAGAAATTGCCGGCACTCACAAAGCGAGGCGGCGACTCTCTTATCTTCCGCTCGATTTCTCCAAAGAACCTATTCCTGGTACGTACGATGTGATCTGGTATTCGAATGTACTGCATATTTATTCGCCCGAAGAGAACCAGGCCATCTTTCGTCGGGCCTTGGTCTCATTAACGCCCGGTGGTCGATTTATCATCCAAGACGCATTTCTCCACGATCGCGAAGGTTTGTATCCAGTAGAAGCAAGTTTATTTGCTGTGTCGATGTTATTGTTTACGGAAGGCGGAAATACCTATTCAGCCTCGGAGACAGCCACGTGGTTGAAAGATGCTGGATTCGTTGCGGTCAAATCGCTTCCCATCAAGAAGGGGACGGAGGATTGGGAGGACGGGATTCTAGAGGCGTCGGCCCCGGGCCCATGCCCAAAAACGACCGTCCGCCGAATACAATCAAGAAGAAGTTGAAGAGCCCACTGATTATGTTAGGTATAAAGGAAACTCCCACCTCTGAATCTTTTGTCAGTACTTGAATGATTGTTGCTACGTCCAGTGCCAATCCGACCGTGGCATAGATCACACAAACCATAGCAGCCCATCGGAGCTGAAGCCAAATCAATACCGCGAGTGCCAGAGGCATGAGGATGAAAAAGCCGATTCTCCAAGCCATGCCTGGTTTTGTGGATGTGCCATTGTCCACTAGGAAAAATCCTGTCTCGACGACAAGGGTGCCTATCAGCAGATTCAGCAAGGCCGTTTGTTTCATCTAAAGACTATAGACCGTAGAGGAAAACGTCGGCAATGGTTGTCTTGTTGCGTTCGGTTTGAAAGTGCTAACCTGCTGCACCATGGAGATCAAGGAACAGATTACAGGCCAGTCATCCACGCAAGTCTGTCTACTGGTCTATGATGCAGAATGCCGATTGTGCGTGTCCACAAAACAGAAACTCGAAGCGCTAGGAGTTGTGCAAGCAGGATCGGACGTTCGATTCCTTGCGTATCAGAGCGAAGAGGCAAAGAAGATGTTGGGGCCGAACTATCGTTCTGGTCGTCCGGATGTGGCTTTTCTGATTCAACCCTCAGGAGAAGTGTTCCAGGGGCTCGACGCGTTTCTCCCGCTCGTCCCCAACCTCCCAGGTGGGAAGCTTCTGCTGTGGTGCTTACGGTTCCCTCCTGCTAAGCGGCTGGCCGAATGGGGTTATCGCATGGCTGCACGTCATCGGTATCGATGGTTTGGTGAAGCCGAGCCCCTCAGCCGACAAGACTGAGGTAAGCGGTTCCTTTCTTCTCCGAGATCCCCCTCCTCCGAGGGGATTCTTCCTACAGCGAGGAATTTACGACCGACCGACCCTCTTTCAGAATGCGTTCAACTTTTGAGGAGGGTATATGTTGCGCAGATGGGACCTGTTTCCTAGTTTTTCCGGTCCAGTCCATGTGACTGATCAACTGCGAGGCCATGCTTACCATAACTCTTCGAAGATTCTTAGCTGGTTAGTCGCACTCGTCTTGTGTCTCTCATTCTCTATCGGCCAGGCCTGGGGCGAGATCGGCACAGAAGAAAAAAGGGCGATTGTGGCTGCAGGGTTCGGGTACCAAATCGGCACCGTCTCAACGATTGCGGTAAAGGTGTATGACGCTGAATCGGGCGACATCTTGTCCGATGAAATCTATGAACTAGCTGTCAAAGAAAGCGACGGCGTGAGATCGAACCGCGGGCCTCGAATTTTTGCCGGTGGAGTCGGCCTTGGCGCTACCGATCTCTCCAATTTCGTGTTGCGGGTATACGATGCAAATACTGGAGTGTTCCAATGGGAAGGCCGCCTCAATCTTGTGCAATCCGACTGGAAGGCAGGGGGAACGGTCGTATCGACCGCACTGCCGCGGCAAGCAACCGTTACGTGGGTACACTTTGTTGAAGCGACTACGGAACAGCCGGTGTTTTTACTGCGCGCAATGGACGCGGCGACCGGCGTGCTTGTGTGGGAGGATGAGTTTACGACCGTCCGTACACGAATTCCGCGAGCCCAGCCGATTGCAAGTCGATCGATCCAGCTGGACAGCATTCCACCCGCGAGTCCCCACACCTTTAACTTCAGAATTCGCATGTATGATCCCAGCGGAAAGAAGGTTCTCTGGGAGGATCAGCTGTCTCAGCTGGGGACCGATGAAGGGGCTGAGCAGTCGCATAGCGATCAGGCCTATATACTTCCCGCCTGGCCTGATCTACCGCAAGAAGAGTCCGCAGCGGGATCGATCTAAGCAGAAAACAGTTACGACCGGCTTCGGTCGAAGCTCTCGAGCCACTGTTGGTGGAACTGTTCGTAGGAGACAAACAGCTTGTTTTGAAGTGCAGCAGCCATGGTCGACTTGGCTTGTAACGCCTTCAGCAACTCATCGACGGCGGCCATCCCCCATCGCTCAATCAAGTAGCGTGTTGCCGAGTTAGCCTCTAAGTAGGCCACTGTCGACGTACCAGCCGGCAGTGCGCCCCACGAGCCTTCCAGATAGGTCAAAGGAATGACTTTCATGTCTCCCTGCATGACCTGATCAAGCTCGGGCCATGCATCTCCGGCCAATTGCATAGCAAGGCCTTCGTTCAACCAGGTCGGCATCGCCCCGCTGCTTGCTCCTAAGCGATCGTGGAGGAGGGCGTGAACATACTCGTGACGGAGCACGCTCGCCAACGCCTTCCGATCCGTGGTCGCCCCCTGAATGGGAATCTGGATGCGCCCAAGAGAAGGGTCATAGAGGCCATCGGCCCAAGCCGGGCTTCCGGTCGCCCCTTGAAACGAATCCTTGGCATGGAGGACGACCATGATTGGTTTCGAGGGGAAATGACCGAACTTCTGTCCAATCTCTCGGTAGGCCTCTTCGAGAATCTCAAGAGCTGAGATCCAGGTGCTCTGGTCTTCCTCACCATCGAACTTCACAACAAAGTGAGTACTGCTTCTTGCAGTCATGCGGGATTCAACCGACTGAGTGCGACGAACCTTCGTCGTGACGGCGGCGAGATAGGACTGTAATGCCGGGTCCTGCCTTGCTCGGTCGGCTGCTTGGGCCAAGTGTTTCGCCGCTTCCTCCAGTTTGTCCTGTTCTTGCAACAAGTCGGCCGTGGCTAAGTGAGGAAAGGGGTCCTCTGGAGCCACCTTCATCAATTTCATCAGGAATTCCGCATTCAGTGCGGGGTCTCGTTGTTCCCAATAGGCATGGGCAAGATTCATGAGGATCACGGGATTCGAGTCGTCAAGATCCGCAGCTCGTTTGAACGCTTTGACTGAAAGCTGAGTGCCATTGAGTCGTTCCTGCTGCAATCCGAGATTGCTCCACAGGATTGCGACAAAGGGCTTGGTGTTTGCGTCCGACAGGACAGCCGAAGGGAGCTCTTTCAGTTTCGTTTCGGCGAGCGACAAGTTGTGTTTTTCGATCTCATCGCGAATGGCTTCCAGCAGGCCCTCATGAGGGCTAGGCGGCACCACGCTTTGATCGAGTACGCGAACAGATTTCGCCTCACTTTCGGACGACCTGGGTTGCGGCGGAGCGGGGGGAGGAGCTATCGGCTCGATGGTTTCTGTGAGTTGCACCGGCTGTGGCGGAAGGACAGGCTTCAAGAATAGGTTGTATCCGATCACCGAAGCTAGACCGACTGCAAGCGGTATCAGAATATGTCTGATGTTGCGACGATACATGTGTGCTTGAGGCCGAGTGTAGCACCCTAGGAAAAGGTGACCAAGCAATCCAGTAAAACTGGCTGTGCGCTCGGATACGAGGTTTGCTGGTGCGTTGAGCGATGAAAAACGCTGTGCTACGATCCTTCCATATGCAGCCTCCCACTGAATTGACTCTGCCCACGCCCCTTCAGGAGTGGTTGGACCGCATCGCACGACCTATTGAATTTGCGAGCCGAGATAATTGTGCCCACCTAAAGGCCATCACAAATCTGAGTTCATTTGTTTCATCACAAGTCTTGTCTGCCCTTCGCCAAAACGTTTACCCCAAGGCCATTGAAGCCCGCTTGATTTCATTGCGCGACCTCTTCATCGATTTTCAGCCGGCGCTCCCCTTCGATGAGCAACGTCGACGATTACAAGCGGCTGCGCTGCTCATTAAGGCGCTTCGAGCGGTTGATCAACCGAAGCCTATTCGGATGAAAGCCTCGCCGACGCAATCTTCCAGTCACTCCGAAGTGACGGGTGTCGGCAGATCCGATCTCTGGAATCTTCCGGTCAGGTTCGTCAAAGGTGTCGGGCCAAAGCGCACGGATGTCTTGCAACGATTCCACATCGGGACGGTGGAGGATGCGCTCTGGACCATCCCGTGGCGTTACGAGGACCGATCGGTCATGACACCGATCGGAAATCTTGTCCCGGGAATGATGGCCTCGATTTGTGGGGCGATCGGGACATGCGAGGCGAAACGGACAAGAAGTCGGCGGTTGAGTGTAGTGGAAGTCGGCGTCGAAGATCGGTCCGGGCGAATGCAGGTGGTCTTCTTCAATCAACCGTATTTGGAGGAAATTCTTACAGTCGGGACTCGCGTGATGATGAGCGGGCGGGTGCTCTCAGGTCGACAGGGATGGATGGTTCCACGAATGGATGTGGCGCAGTATGAAATCATCGGGGAAGATACCGAATCGACGCTGCATGTCGGTCGAATCGTTCCGATCTATCACGAGACCAAAGGATGGACCTCTCGCCAGATGCGAGTGTTGGTGAAGACTCTGTTGACGGACCATGGAATTCAGATTGTTGACCATTTGCCTGTGCCTCTTCGGACGCGGCAGCGGCTGATCCCGATCCATGAAGCGCTGCACGATGCTCATTTCCCCAAGACCGGCGCCGATCCCCAACTCCTGGAGCGAGGGAAGACCGCGGCGCATAGGCGCTTGGCGTTCGAGGAGCTCCTGCTGCTCCAATTGGCCTTAGCGACTAGGCATCGATCGGTGCATGAAGAGCCGAAGGAGCTGCGGTTCAATCCACGGACAGTTCTCTTGCAACAGCTCGGTCGTCTCTTGCCGTTTCACCTCACGACTGCACAGGATCAGGTCATTCGCGAAATATTCCGAGACATGATTTCGCCGCGTCCCATGAATCGCCTGGTGCAAGGCGATGTGGGGTCTGGGAAAACGGCGGTCGCCTTGCATGCGCTGGTGATGGCCTGTGGTTCAGGCTACCAGGCCGCGCTGATGGCGCCGACCGAGATTCTAGCGGAACAGCACTATCGAAACCTTTCCGGAACGTTGGGGGACCTGGGACTTCACACGATGCTCGTGCGTGGAGGAGAGAAGTCCTCGGTGAAAAAGACCCAGGTTGAGCGGCTGGCATCGGGCGACATTCAGGTGGCAATCGGCACTCATGCCCTCACTCAACAGGGGGTGAGGTTCAAGAACTTGGGATTGGCGGTGGTCGATGAGCAGCACAAGTTCGGCGTCCTGCAGCGAAAGACCCTGATCGACAAGGGCTACAAGCCGGACGTGCTTGTCATGACGGCCACGCCCATTCCCCGGACATTGGCGATGACGGTGTATGGTGACCTTGATGTCTCGGTGATTGATGTACTGCCGCCGGGACGAAAGCCGGTCCGGACATTTCTTTTTCATGACGCGCAGCGACGGCGAGCCTATCAAATTGTGCGCGATGAATTGCGTGCCGAAAGACAAGCGTATGTGGTCTACCCGCTGGTGGAGGAATCGGAAAAGACCGACCTCCAGGCAGCGATTCAGGAAGCCGAACAGTTGCAGAACGGGGAATTGTCAGAATTCCGTGTCGGACTGTTGCATGGGCGCATGAGAGCTACCGAAAAAGAAACGGTGATGGCCGACTTTAAAGCTGGAACGATCCAGGTGTTGGTGGCAACAACGGTGATCGAAGTCGGAGTCGATGTGCCGAATGCGACGATCATCATGATCGAACATGCCGAGCGGTTTGGCCTCGCACAACTGCACCAATTGCGCGGACGAGTGGGGCGGAGTAACCACCAATCCTATTGCCTCCTGATGGCACAGAATCCGCGACAAGGAAGGACCCAGTTGGGAAGACGTGCGATGGGAAGTGAGGAGTCCGTGTCTACGGCAAGGGAACGGCTGGAGGCGCTTGTCCGGTCAAACGACGGATTTGTGATTGCCGAGGAGGATTTGCGGATCAGAGGCCCTGGAGAGTTTTTTGGGTTGCGCCAATGGGGGATACCGGAGTTTCGCGTGGCGAATTTGGTGCGAGACGGTGACCTGTTGCAGCAGGCCAGGCAGGAGGCCTTTTCGCTGCTGAATTCGGACCCAGGATTGAAGGACCCGGCCCATCAAGGGTTGCGTGACGCGATGTTGAGGAAATGGGAGAAGAAGCTCGAACTTGGATCGATAAGCTAGGACATCGATGGGATTTCTCCAGCGACTGAAAGATGACTTACGAGCCGGGGTCGCCACCCTGCGCCTGGGGACGGTCCATGCTGCAGGCCGCGCATTGGAGGAAACGGAATTGCTCCGCATGAGGCTGGAGATCCGCAAGCTCAATCAGCAACTCTCCGATCTGTACAAAGACATCGGCGAACGGGCTATCGACATGAAGGAGCGAGGCGAAACGTCGGAGCGCGTGGTGTACGATGCCGAGATCGTGCGTCTCGTCAAGGAGGTTGAGGTGCTCAAGGAGTCGCGGAGGAAACTGGAAGCCGACATGGAAGAGATTCGGAACGAGTAATGACCGGGGCGCGTCAGCATGTGCAACGACTCGCCGGTATTGATATCGGCACCCTCACCTGTCGTTTGTTAATTGCGGATCTAGCGCTTGGACAACCTCTCCAAGAAATCCGCTCTGACCGGCGCATTCTCCGCCTCGGCGAAGGAGTCGATCGGACCGAGCGGCTTAGTTCCGACGCAATGGATCGGGTCATCCAATGTCTACAAGAATGGCGCAAAGTCATCAACGGGTACCAGGTCGAGGGAACCTCGGTCGTGGCAACGAGCGCCGTCCGCGATGCGACAAATCGAGATGAATTTCTTGAGCGAGTCAAACGAGAAGCTGGGTTTGATGTTGAAGTGATTTCGGGTGAGGAAGAAGCGAGGCGGACGTTGCTTGGCATTCGCTCCGGCTTGCCAGCCGGGGTCACGGACATCCTCGCATTGGATATTGGTGGCGGGAGTACCGAGTTCATCTTCGATCGCTCGGGACAGAAGCCAACTATCCACTCGATCGATATTGGAGTTGTCCGTCTCTGCGAACGGCTTTTGCGTCATGATCCTCCGACTGATAATGAAGTGAGACAGGCACGTGAATGGGTGACCAGAGAGACGAAAGCGGCAGTTGTCGACATGAGTAACTCTCATCAGGCGACATTCGTCGGTACTGCCGGTACGATTACCTCCCTCGCCGCCATGGCTCAGAAACTTCCAGCCTATGAGCCGGCACGCATCCATAACTATCGGTTGAAGCTCGAAACGATTCATGAATTGGAACAGACACTGCTCAACAGAACGAAAGCCGAACGGATCGGTTTGCCGGGGTTGGAAAAGAACCGCGAAGAAGTCATCGCCGCCGGAGCGATCATCATCAGGACTGTGATGGAGGTGTTGGGACTTATGGATTGTTTAGTTAGCGACTGGGGGCTTAGAGAGGGGGTTGTGATAGATTTATCTCGTAAATAACGTAGGAGATTGCCTCTTGTCTGACGAAGCCGTCATTATTTTTTCGATAGTAGGAGCAGCTGCCTGCTACCAAGCCTTCGTCAGTTTCTTGGTGGTTAAGTGTCGATTCATCGAACCGAGGGCACGGAGGATCCAATTACTATTGATCTGGATTGTGCCATTGCTTGGGGCTTTAATTTGCCATGCCGTTGTTCGATCGCATGGACCTTCATCCCCGACTAACGACTCCATGGTTAGGCACTACGAAGAAGTAGATGAGTATGGTTGGCCGAAAAGCGCAAGACGGTACAACAATCAGAGGATTGATAATCCTGTCGAGGGAGAAGGAGACGAATAGTCGAAGGTGTAAAGGACTCCATTTCTATAGGTATCACCGATAGCCTTCGTTCCCGGTGAATTGCGCTCTCGGCGCGCCGCCGGGTTCGTCGGCAAGAGAACGGTGCCGAAATTGCCCCGGAGTGAGGAGTCTTGTACACTTCAAACAACGCTTCGAGTCGGAAACGCGGACTATGCAAAGGTATTCCAGTCAACCAGATGATGAGCGGATTGCCGCCAATTTTCGCCAGGCCATCGAGTTGACCGAACTCGGATTAGCTCTGCGTCGATCCGTGCTGCAACAAGATGAACCGCAGGACGATGACATGGTAAAAGTCATGCGTGAGATTCGACGCGCAAAAGAACGAGCATGGCAGAAGAACCACTCTTAGCCCAGGCCCTCTCCACCATCATTAGTGAATTCAATCGCTGCGGTATTCAGTATGCGCTGGCTGGAGGCTGGGCATACAGTGCGTTGGTCGAGCCACGCGCAACGACCGATATCGATGTCCGCTCTCGTTTCCACTAAATCCGCATTTTCGTTTCATTGAGGGGCACATGTGTGGCAACATGTATTCCGAAACTTGAAGAGGCATGACAGGTCACTCGGGACGACAGTATGTCTCTCAACATCAAGTCGGCAGTGAAAGCCGTGCTTCGATCCTGGACGAGCTATGCCTACAATCATTATGCTGACATTAGAGACGCCACGAAGATACTGAAGAGCATTGAGAGCTATCGAGGCAAAACGAGGAGTCGTGATAAGAAGTTATGCGATGACTATGCAACGGAGGTCCTCGGACATCGACACTTCGCTCCCTGGCTGTATGTTTATACGGCTGTTTCAGGCGGGTTCAAAGAAGGCTGGATGCCGGAAAACTACTATGGCTCGGTCGTGGTTCCCAAGCTTCAGGGGCGGTATGGAAGGGTTGCGGATCTCAGAGGCCTTAATACGGTCATGCTTCAGAGCGATGCCTTTCCGGACCTGCTCGCCTACGCGAACGGGATCTTTTTTGATACGGCCTACAGATTTGTCTCGCCGGACGCAGTTCAAGATAAGCTGTTCAAGAATCACGAGCGAGTCGTGTTCAAGCTCGATAACTCGCTCCAAGGGAAAGGGATACACTTTTTCACTCGCGAATCATTCAGCGTCGAAAAGATACACCGGCTTGGGAACGGTCTGTTTCAACACGTCATCCAACCGCATAGGCTGTTTGCAACGTTCGTAAAACATTCCGTAGCGACCCTACGAATCACCACTGTGTACAAGGATGATGGGAAGGTTTCCGTTCGAGCGTGTCACTTGAGAATGGGGAGTGGCGAGGAAACCCATGTACAAGTAAGGAGTCAGATCAGAGTACCGATTCACATCGAGAGTGGGGCGTTTCATGACGTAGGGTACACAGCGGAATGGCTTGAGACCAGGGTTCATCCGACGAGTCATGAGACGTTTGCCGGGAACGTGATTCCTGCTTTCAAGGCATGTGTTCGCACCGTGACCGAGCTGCATCAGAAAGCTCCGTACACCCGTTGCATAGGTTGGGATGTGACGGTCGATGAAGAGGAGAACGTCCGACTTCTGGAATGGAATGCGGAGCATAACGGCATTAAGTTCAGCGAAGCCACCCAAGGGCCTTGCTTTGCCGATTTAGGCTGGGAACGACTAAGAAAAGAGCGCTTCTAAGCTGAGCACTATGACGTATCGCCTAGATCGAGCCGAGGCCGATTGAGAACGGTTGAGAACCACATTTCTACTTCTGCGTATACCACCGATAGCCTTTGTTCTCGGTAAACTGCACTTTGGGAGTCCCGCCGGGCTTTTCCAGCAAGAGCACTTTGAAGTCCTGAAGGCCGAACCAGGCAGGATCGGCGAGGTCATGATAGTGGAGGCCTTGAAGCTTGGGGAGCATGTCACCCAAGGTCTGTTGCAATTCCTTCTCGGTATAGGCGCGCACGGCGAAGGGTCGGTTGATCGCCTGACAGAATCGTTGAATGGTATACGTGGCGCCAGTGCAGAGGACTTTGGTGTCCGACTTGAGTTCTAGAAACTGTGGGAGAGAAAGATACCGTTCTTGAAAACCGAGCCAGCGCACGGCCTGCCGCAGGTGGCTGTATTGAACCTCGTATTCTGTATGTCCCGGCAGCTTCACCGGCGCCGGCCATCCATCCTCAATGCCGAACTCGGTGAGAAATGCTCGGCCCCCCGGTTTGAGCACGCGCCACAACTCGGCGACGAAGCGAATCGGTCCTAAGTTAAAGATCACCGATTCAGGCGGGTCGCTTTCGAGCGGAAGGCGAAGCCGTTTGATCCAATCCAGTGCTTCTTGGTGTTGTACGGTCTCTCCGACTCCGCACGTCAGCTCTTTTCTTCCCAATTGTACGGGTGTCATGTCCGCCATGTTCTCATTGTCGATCACGATGTCGATGGAGTGATCGGCGAAGGGGAGCGATTCGGCATTGGCCCTGGTGCCGGAGACATTCCAACCACCGGCTTTGGCTCGAGTGACTTGAAGTTTGAGGAACGGTTGCGCAATATCGAGCGACAGGTATGTGACTCCTTGTTTTTCAAAGGGCAACAGGTCCTTGCCAAGCTCCTGTGCGAGGTAGCCGAGTCCCCCGCCGATCTCCAGAAGGACTTTTGGTTTGGGATTGAACCAGCCCAGTCGCCTCAACTGCCGGATAAGGAGACGTCCATAGGTCAAGCCGGCCAGTGCTTCGCTCGGTTCACGGAAGAGATGTGAGACGGTGGTTTCGATCAGGTCAAAATGACTGTCATCTTCCTCGCTTTGGCCAAGTTCGTGACGATGGAATTCTTCCAGGTGCTCCTCACCCTCGAACCCTTCCCGACCCGACCAGCTTTCGCGGACCTGCTGCAGAAGGGTATCCCACTTGGCTTTGTGTCGATGGCCTCCTGGCGGGGCAGTCCCGAAATAGCAAAGGGAATAGTTTGGCGTGGCCCATCGTTCAAGGTGCCACGACCCCGGTTGCCCGTCCGGCCCACAGACCTTCGTGCCATATCGTTCGACGAGCGTACCGACAGTCGCATGGCCGTTCATTGCCTTGAGCATATCCAGGCCGGTCCGGTTCAGACGGATGAGCGGCAGGTTGTCATCAAGCGGCGCAAGCCACCATTCGTCCGGGTGATGGTGATAGGCGACGAGGTCGGGAATGTGCCAGGCAAGGAGGCTCAGGGCCTCTCCAGTCAAGCTCCAGGGTTCATGGACAGCGGCAGCGGGTTTCATGGCAAGCAGCTCTTGGCGATGAGTTCCAGCAGCCTACAGGAGCACTCAGCAATCGTGCAAGATGATGATCGGTGTATTTACAACTGAGACGGTGTTGAGAGACCGTCAGTCACGACCAGCTGGCCTCGCATGATGGGATGGATCCCACAGTGATAGGGGTAACGGCCGGCCGGCAAGCTCGGCACAGTAAAGTGTCCTCCCGGTGAGACCGTTCCCGAATCGAATAGGCAGGGGCTCTCGTCCTTCACGCAGTCATTGTGGGTGACGGTATGGTGGGTCGGTGTCGGATTATCCCAGCGAATGGGTGTGCCGCTCGCCACAGTGGCGGTGGCAGGAACGTAATAGGGTGATCCGTTCTCCATGAGAATCTGTGTGGTTGTCGAAAGGTTCAGGGCCGGCACACCCGCGCCGGCTCCGATCGTTAGGGCAATCGCCACGATGCACACTCGGTTCATGTCGGGGGGTAACCCTTGCCAGACGGTTTGTTCGTAAGAGCCGGGGACGACGACGATTCAGGCTCGTTTTCTCGTGGCTCCCGTCATAATAGCATGGGATTGAGGCGGAGCGTTCTGAAATCCTTCCACCTTGCTCGTCGGCTGGCAAGATCCTTCTCCTTTTGAGTCCGATGAAAGTCGGAAATGGCTGATCGATGGAAATCAAGATCGGGGTGGTTGCAAGAGGCTGTTCGTTCATGCTAGATGGAGGCCGTTGCGCCGCGCTGAAACGAAGAGGAGGAATCGGAATGGCGAACAAGAAGAAAAAAACCGTAGCGAAAAAACCGTCGCGGGCGAAAAAAGCTACACCGACGCCGAAGAAGAAAGCGGTCAAGAAAACGGTGAAAAAGCGTACGGCTGTCAAAGCGTCCAAACCGGCATCGAAGAAACGGACCGCCAAGAAAGCAGCCGGCAAAGCTGTGAGGAAGGCCGCGCCCAAGGCCAGCCCACCGAGCACATCAGCTAAGCAAGTCGCCGGTGAAGAGGACGTGACTCCACGCAAGCCTGTGGTGGCCAAACCAGCCATGCCTATGGAACCGGGGGAGGCCGATCTCGACGATGACGATGAAATCGTCAGCGATGACCTGGAGATGGAGGGTGAGATCGAAGAAGACGACGTCCAAGAAGAATTGGATCTCGACGCCGATGACGACAGGGACGCGCTTATTGATAAGTCCGACGATTTGTTGGACGACGATTACCGACACAGCTGATATCTCGTCCTTCAGTGATCGTCCCGGCCCTGTCTATAATGCCTCCCGTTCGATGCAATTGACCATTGGCGGAAGCAAGGGGCGTGAGGTCTGCATTCATCGCTTGTACGCACCGCCGTTGAAACCGATTAATTCCAGCGGCGGTGTCTCATTATCCCCAGAACATTTCGGCGCTTTCCCCTTGCAATACGGACAGAACCTTGCTTCGCCTCTGCTTATTTGGAACAGATGCCGGACTTTGGAAGCAGAGGTGGTCTCGTTGGTATGTGGCTTTGGCGCTTGTAAACGCCATTACGACAACCCCACCCGAAGCCGATGCTGTGTGCATTGTCGAGGCACCTGCGAGTGGAATTGACGCTGGTCTTGTGCTCCATCTTTCGTCCACCTGTACGTCGGCTGAGCGAGAAGCCCATGCAGTACTTGGCGAAGTCATCATGGATGCGATCGCCAAGGGGCGTCCTGTCGATCTCCTTGGTGTGATCGTGCGCGGGGATCTTATCTTCGATCACCTTGCTGTACAAACAACGTCAGGTTTATCGTTACCTGCGTCGGAGATAACGAACCAACAAGATCGTGCCGGCGGCAACGGGCAGCGACTCGTTCGCGAGGCACTGAATCTAAGAGATTCCGTGGTATTGGGCGCAGTGCGCCATCGGTCAGCTGACGGCATGCTTCGGTTTGAAGGACCTGTGAACTTTTCCCGGTCTCATTTCAGGGAGGGCGTAGATCTCTCGCGGTCAGTCTTCCAGGAACGAGTCGAACTATCCGCCGCCACTTTTGATAAGGAAACCTATTTTGTTCGGGGACAGTTCGCCCGGCAGATGGACTGTCGTGAAACCAAGTTTGGTTCCAGCACCAGATTTCATCAATCAACGTTTCGAGGTTCGGTGGACTGTACCGGTGCGCTTTTCGACGGCATGGCAGAATTTCTGGAAGTGACTTTCGAGCAATCGGCTACGTTTGCGCGATCGAGGTTCGGCCTGGGGACGGGATTTTCCGGGAGTCGTTTCAAAAGTCGGGTCAGTTTCAGTGAAGCGATCTTCAGCCGGGAGGCTTTTTTTGGGTTTGCGGCATTTGAAGATGAAGCGGTATTTTCCGCTGCCCAGTTTCTAGGGTCAGTGGATTTCTCAAACGCTGAATTCAGACAACAAGACGACCTGGCAAAGGCACGTTTCGATCAAGCACCGCGTTTAGCCCAAACAAAGCGGATTGAATCAGCTCAGCCTGCTGGTCTTTTTCAGACCAGGAATGGACAGTATGCTCTCACCTTAGCCTTTCTTATCGTGGCTGCCTTGCTTGTCGCATATGCCGTAAGACTGAAATGAAGAGTAGTTGAAGAGCATTCGAGTATCCCCAATATATAGGTTCAGGCTTGCCCGTTGCCCCATAAGTTGATATAACGACGTCGTGGACTCACAGGCCGAAGATTTCGAACAAACCGAGCTTCCGTACCAGGTCCGCATCGAAAATTTCGAGGGCCCACTGGATTTACTGCTGCATCTCATCAAAAAGAATGAGATCAACATCTACGATATCCCAGTTGCGATGATTGCCCAACAATACCTCGAGTATCTGGAGGCCATGGAGGAACTCAACCTCAACGTGGCGGGTGATTTTTTGGTCATGGCAGCGACGTTATTGCAGATCAAATCCAGAATGCTGTTGCCGGTGGATGAGACGGCCGACGACGACGAAGATGGGCCGGACCCACGGGAAGAACTCGTTCGACGCTTGCTCGAATATAAGGCTTTCAAAGAGGCGGCACGTCAGCTCGACCAGCAGGAAACGGTGTGGCGCGAGATCTTTTGGCGTGAGCAAGCTCTATCAGTCGAAGAGGTTGAGGAGGATCTTCCATTAGAGAACGTCTCGCTGTTTGATCTCGTTGATGCGCTCAAGGAAGTGCTGGAACGGAATCCGAGCAGCCGGCTCATCGAGATTGTTCTCGACAATCTCACGGTTCGCGAGCGGATGAACCTCGTTCTGGAAATGCTCGAAGGCAAAGACTCGGTCTCATTTGCCGCGCTGTTCCAGGGATCGTGCCATCGAATGGTGGTCGTTGTGACGTTCCTGGCGTTACTTGAATTGATGCGATTGCGGGTTGTTCGTGTATTCCAAGGGGAAACGTTCGGACCGATTCTGGTTTCACGGACGTTCTCTTTAGTGCCCGATCCGGCAGAGCTTGATGATGTCGATGTAGAATGGAGGGGAGCATGACTCCACTGATGGTGGATGTGGTTCATCATGTGCCGGAAGCCGACGCGATGAATATCGGAGAGATGAATGGATCCCCTCATGATCAGAGCTTCGATGACAATCTGGTGCAAGGCCTGGGCGAGCTCCAGGCGATTCTGGAGGCATTGCTTTTCGTTTCGTCCGAACCGCTGTCCTTGTCGCGTCTTGTGTCCGTGATGGGGAACGTGTCGAAGGTTGAAGTGGAAGAGGCGTTACGAATTCTCGGTCAGGCGCTTGAGCAAGAAGGGCGCGGGGTGCGACTGGCTGTCGTCGCTGGCGGGTACCGTCTTGTTACGAAGCAGGACTATGGCTCTTGGATCAAACGGCTGGACAAGGCCAAGACGGCGGCAAAACTGTCCAGATCCGCGCTGGAGTCATTGGCGATCATTGCCTACAAGCAACCGCTGGTGCGGTCGGAGATCGAAGAAATCCGTGGGGTGGAAACCTCCGGTGTATTGCGTACGCTGTTGGAGCGAAAACTGGTGAGAATCGTCGGACGTAAAGAAGTCCCCGGCCGTCCAATCATGTATGGGACGACCAAATTCTTTCTTGAACATTTCGGCTTAAGCGATCTCTCGCAGCTACCCCCACTTCGGGAATTCAAAGAACTGGGTGAGGCAGAACAATCACTTCTTCCGATGGAGGGAGGGGATGTTCTACCCGAGGGCGGGTCGATCGAGACGCTCACGGCAACTGAAGAACCGTCGGTGGACGAACAACTTCAAGCGCCTGTCCCTTTCGATGAGGTATTGGATCCTCTCCCTACCGCTCGGTAGCCAACGAATTTCCCTATAAGATCAGGATGGTAAGTCCCGTTTTCGGGCCGGCCTCCTGCTCCTTCACATCCGCTTGCCGCCTAGAGATTTAAAGCTCTGGGATCAGCCGCATTGGCGGTGCGGAGCGACCAGGCTAATCCGAGAAGTGAAAGCGTAAAAATAAGCCATTTCGATGGGTCGAAATTATACCAGCGGGGGCCGTTTCGGTAGTCGCTTTGATGGGTGTGGTGATAGTTGTGGTACCCCTCACCGAAGGTCAGCAGCGAAACCAGCCAGCTATCGCGACTGGAATCCGCTTGACTGTGCGGCTGGCTTCCCCAGAGATGACAAACTGAATTGATGCAAAAGGTCGAATTCAGCACGGCAAAGGTCCGACCGACGCCGGCCAGCATAAAACAGCCTATCCCGGCACTCAAACCACCGTAGAGAAAGCCCACGAGAAACGGGAATGCCAGACCTGAGAGGACGATCGGTGTGTAGTAGCGATGTTGCCACATCACGACCGGATCTTGCCGGAGCCGAGTCGCGTATTTCTCATCCGAATAGCGCTGGTCGGAGAAGAGCCACCCGCAGTGGCTGTGCCAGAATCCTAGTCGAGCGTTGTAGGGATCTGCGTCTTGGTCGCAGGCAGCATGGTGGCGGATGTGATCGGCTCCCCACCGCAGAGCTGATTGTTGCAGCGCCCACCCCCCGGCGATGAGTAATCCAGCCTTGACCCAATCGGGGCACATGAAACTCCTGTGCGAAATCAAGCGATGGTAGCCGACCGTAATGCCGAGTCCGGTGATGATGTAGAGGAAGCCAAACATGGTCCAGTCGACCCAGGTGTAGCCATAGATGATGCCGAATGCCGGCACTCCGATAAGCGCGCTCCCCACAATAAGACTGAACAGTAATACCGTTATGTAGACGGGATAGGTACGCCTCAGCCCGCTGACGGATTGTGAAGCTGGTGTCATACGTGATTACGCAGGAGGGAGTATGCGCTACCCAGTCAGATGTTGAGAATGTGACGTAATTGTCATGCAGACATTTGGACTCGATGATCCGAGCAGTATCCTTTGGACACTTTACCAGGACATATCAGAAATAGCTACTATTGGAAGGCCCCTGTAGCTAACACATCATCTGTCCGGTTTTTTCTCACACGATCTGTCGGGTTGAAGGTGCGTCCTCAAGGAGGGCCACCCTAATCGGACAGATCATCTTCTGCAAAAAGCGGACAGATGATGTGCTAGCTACACTCAAGGACCGGTAGCTGGACATCGATGCTCTGCTTCAGGAAAATGCTGCGGAACCACAGTTCGACTCCCAAAATCATCCAGAGCGATGCGACATAAAATCGATAGTCTTCGTTCCCTCGGCTGTAACAGTTCGCCATTAGCTGGTAGTCGGCCCACACTTTACCGCCATCAACCCACCCCATAGAGGAGACGGACAGTGAACGGAAGATAGCCATCATCGGTTCGGCGATGAGCGCATGGGCAAAGACACAGGAGAAGTCAGCTTTGTCGACTCTCTCGCGTACCGATGCGGGAAGCATTTCCTCAAGGGCGTGACGCAGAATGAACTTGGGTCTGTTCCTCCAGCGTTGCGCTTCCGGCAAAGCAAGAGCAAACTCGATGAGCCGTCGATCGTTGAATGGATGACGGCTTTCCAGGCCGAAGGAGGACGAAGCGCGTTCATCCATTTCGATTCCGTGGACGCCGAGACCATGCATCGTCGATCGGAATAAGTCTTGCTGCGCATAGCTACACCCGCGAGGGATCCAGGAAGCCCGGCGAATGCGTTCCTGCATCTGCGTTCGGCGCCACATTGCCGGTGACATCCAATCCGGCATGCTCGTTCGTCCAAGGAGCTGTTTCCCAAGGTTTCGACATGGTTGTGGAATCAGCGGCAGGAGACCGAATTGCACAAGCGGCAGGGAGAACAGGTCATATGAGAGCTGCTCGTCGTGCCACAGATGATCGGCGCGCAGGCGTCGGAGCAGCGATCTAAACTTCAGGTTGCGCAAGAGATCGGCGTAGTGGAAGAAGCTGCCGGTCAGCCATTCATCTCCCCCGGACCCTGTCAGCAGCACGCGACAACCTTGCTGTTGCGCCAAGCGCCGAAGCGGGACGTTCATGACGCCGTTGGGGTGGTCGGGAAAGTCCTGATAGCGAAATACGTCTTGAACAAGGTCACCCAAGCTTGGTGTTTCTGGCCTGATGCGGTGCGAGCGGAATGGCCCCCGCGCGACCACGTCGTCGATAAATGCATGTTCATCGCAGGGCAAGCCTGGGAACACGAGAGAGAAGGTCTGCAAGTTTTTGTTGAGCTGTGGCTGCAGCCGAGATCCTTTTTGAAGAAGACTCACGACGGATGAGGAGTCGAGACCACCGCTCAATTCAAGACCGATGGGCCGGTGGCTGCGAAGGCGGCAGCGTACGGCTTTTTCGAAGAGATCGAGAAAATGCCGGGCATAGTCGTCGTCGTTCGTGTATCTAATCCGGCGCCCTGGGTCGAACGTCCAATAACGCCGCGCCTCGATCCGACCCGCTCGGACGATGAGGATATGCGCCGGCTCAAGTCGGGAGATTCCTTCGTACAGGGTTTCGGCATTCGTGACGACCATGCTGCTCAGGAATTCAGCGATCATCGCCTCGTTTGGCCGTCGGGGAACGACGTCATGCTCGAAGAGCGGCGGAATCTCCGATGCCCAGTAGAAACTGGTTCCGTACAGACAATAGTAGAAAGGTTTCAGCCCCAGAATATCTCGCGCACAGAATAGCTGGCGGCGGTGCCCGTCCCAGACAACGAAGGCAAAGTCGCCGATGACATGCTCAGGACAATGTTCGCCCCAGTGCTGATAAGCACGGAGCAGCAACTCCGCATCCGTATCGGCGCGAAGGTCAAACCCGGCAGTACTGAGAGAGAGCATAAGGTCTTCGCGATTGTCTATCCGTCCATCCAAAGCCAGACAAATAGTTCCGGACTCATCCAGCCACGGTTGACGTTCATAGAGCGACTCCGGCGTGGTCTGGAGCATTGTGTGGCCGATGCCGATCGGACCTTTGACCCAGCAATCTGAAGCATCGGGCCCTCGGTGGGCCACCCGATAGGTCATACGCTCCAGAAGGGCAAATTCGACAGGTCTACTGTCGAGGTGATAGATCCCGGCGAGACCGCTCATGTGGGCCACCGGAACATGAGTGCATAGCGGCTTACGAACGAGAGCGTGTCACCCAACACGACGCCATCTTGTTCAACCCAAGCATGTCCTTCCAGCTGAGTCTGGTCCTTGCTGACCCCGAGACAAACTGAGACCGGTTGCAGTCTTGCGCGCAATAACCAAAAGAGAAGCAGAGAGCGTGGGAGGCAGCGACCGTTTCCGTGGCTCACCGCTGCTGCCATATCGGCCAACGCTACAAACCGATCTGTTGCCCAGTGAGCATGGGGTATGAGAATCTGACCAAGTCGGGGGGAGGAGGCAATGCGTGAGATGAAGGACGCGACACGGTGAAGGGGTACACAGGAGAGGGTGACTCGCAGGCTAAGAGACAATGCGGTTAATTGTAGGAGGAGCGCCTGTTCGATTAGGGGTAAATCAGCGAGCCGACGGAGTTTGCGCAGCATCGGTCGTCAGCAACCCTTTGGCTAAGAGCCGATCAATCAAAGCCGTCACGTCCTTTTCAAGCCGTGGTGCATCCACATCATACTCGGCGAGGAGGGTGTCGATGGCCAAGGAGGTTGAACCGTGTTCGGCAATAAGGTTCCATACACGAGTGCCCACGGCATCCAGCCCGAAATAGGTCCCGGTGTCGAGATTCAACAAGACAGACTCGCCAGCCAAGTCACGAAATACCACATTGTGCGCAATACGAAGGTGCATGGAACCTCATCCCTGCCCTTAAGAGATGCGGCTCACACGATAGTCGCCGATAACTAACCTGTCAAGATGTCATGCGGCGGAATGAGCGTCGTGGACGTGACGGCGAGGCCGAGCGGTTCTACAGCAACTTCGCCAACACTGCGGCAGCTTCATTTGCTCCGGTCGCGGGCGGAGGTGTGGTTGTCGACGGGAGATCCAAGACCTCTTTGAGTGTTGCCGACCATCGGCCCTGTGTGAAGTCACTCATGGAGAGTTCGACGCCTCTTCCATATCGATGCAGATAGTCCACCAGCGGCTGTTCGTCGGCGAAGTTGTACCTCCGTACGTAGATCATGGGGGTCTGTAATGCGACGGCTTCAACCAAGGTTCCATAGCCTGGTTTGGTCATGATGACATCGACCGAGGCCATCAACGTTTTGAACGAGAGCGGCAGAGATTTGGTGGAGATGAATCGCCTGCTTTCAGACGGAACCGAACCATCGAAGAGAAAACGGTAGCCGCTCAGTGACTCCAATTCTTTGAAAGGGAGTGAAGTCAGCGGAATCCCGCCAAAACCGACAAGCACGGTCTGTTCCCCTGGTTCAAGTGACAGGAGTCCGGCGAGTTGATTGCGCGCCGGAGGCGCCGGTTCGGCGATAGGTCCAATATCGATGAATCGCGAAAAGATTTCCATCTTGGGGGAGGGTGTGATTCGCAGAACAAGATCGGCTTGGCCATAGGCCTGTCGAATCGCCTGAATGATCGGCCGGACGTCGATCGATGACGAAGCGACGTACTGGGATAGGACGAGGTCCCAGGTAAAACTGGCGAGGGTGACGGACGGAATGGCAGCTAGTTTTCCAGCTGCAAGCGCCAGGTATGGGGTATCGGCCAGAACGATATCTGGATGAGCCGCCCGCATTGCTGCGACCTCAGTCCGAAGCCGATCGCCCCAGGTACTGTGGAACCGCTGGTGTTCCTCCCAGGTCGCCTCCATGTCGATCGTCATGGGCCCGTCTTGGACGCAACCGACGTCTTGTTGGACGGGGCTCTCTTCCCATGGAATCGTAAGC
The DNA here is from genome assembly GCA_029194675.1 of Nitrospira sp. Classification (NCBI taxonomy): domain Bacteria; kingdom Pseudomonadati; phylum Nitrospirota; class Nitrospiria; order Nitrospirales; family Nitrospiraceae; genus Nitrospira; species Nitrospira sp. The sequence continues at coordinate 737,884 of JARFXP010000003.1, forward strand.
CGATCCCTGAAAAATGCAGCTGGGACTGTGGTGCGCAGAAGGACACGAAGGTTGGGCACAAGGCGGCCCAACGCGTTGAGCACCGGCACGACTTGCGCGGCATGACCAAATCCATGTCCTGAGATTGCAGCCCAGATCAGCGGCATGCGAAGTAAGAAGTAAAGAGTGAAACCCGCTTCGCCGACTCAGCGAGGCGAGCGTGAAACGTGAGAGAACCGCAGAATAGTACAAGGAAGGACACTTGTTCCTTTCGCGTATCGATCGCCCCACGTGGTTCAACTGCTGGAGTGGTCCGATTCCATCGGAGTGATGTTGTACATCAGCTCAAGATCGAACTCTTCAATCAATTCATTGAATGCTCTCGCCCCCATATCGGAGCGAACTTCTGCCATGACGAGGTCAATGGCGGGGGCAGCATGTTGTCCATATTGGGTGATGGCTGAGTCGATCCGTTTTCTGGCATCGTCGAGGTTCACGCAGAGACTCCTTTATGGTATGGGCTCCCTCATAGCGACCGTAGCAGCTCCTGCATCTCCGGCACCAGGTCCTTGCCGCCGTTGGATCGTCCAGAAAGTACCGCCTCGATACCAGCAGTAAGAATAGGCTTGGCCTCGGCGTTCCTGCCCAGTCGGATCAACGCCCGTCCTAACATCAGATGAGAGGCTGCATGCGTCGGGTCCAATTGTGTGGCGACCGTAAGATGCTCGACGGCTTCTTCGACGCTGCCGTTTTCCTGAAGGATCTTGTTGCCGAGTCCATAGCGGCCGAGGAACCCCTTGGGATTCTTGGAGACCATCTGACGAAAAGCGTCAATGTCCATCGATCGTGGTTCCAGTGTTCAGGCGGTACTATACCACTGGAACGGCAGCATCGGCCAGATGAGAACGTTGGGTGGAGGGACTCCCCTCTTCCTATGGTGTCGTGGCCGTCGCGACGGGAACAAGAGAACGCGTGGGCGGTGTGGACGCGGGTCTTTTGGCTTTTACAGTCACGGAGCGAATACCGGTGTCTGGGAGCGGTGCACTGCTGGCCATATAGAGCTTGGTGTCCCGAACAAGTTGTTCCGTCATGTCGCTGAGACAGGCCTCCGTCACGTGTCCCTTGAGCTCATCGATCATGACCGGTGTAGCGCCGAACAACTTGTAATACACCGTACCGGAGGAACGGGCTTCGTAGCGCGCGACTTGGCCGTCCCAACGTTCGAGCTCAAGGGCGATCGTTGCGGCATACCCATATTCCAGATCGATGAAGGGCGAGAGCAGAAACATGGATCCCCCGATGACGATGCCTTTGAACGCCGAACCCCAGGAATGAGGCTCGATGGTTTCATCGACGGTGATGCGCGCCGAGACGATCTTGTCTCCGAGCGAATCGGACCTTGTTCCCAGAGGCATTAATGTCGAAAACAGACTGGTTTCTTGGATGCTGCTTAAGATCCGCCGTTCGAGGTCGACGGAAGGATATTGCGACGCCCCGTTTCTTGAGAGGTGAAATGAATTCGTCACGAGCGGGACCCGCTCATCATCGGGCAGCGAGTGCGTAATAGTCTCTTGGAGACCGACTGAGGGTGGTTTGACGTCGATCCATCGGGTGCATCCCGTTATACCGCACAGCATGAACCCGGCTAGACTCAGAACCGACCATCGCAGCCCATTCATTGTCATGAGTATCGTCTCCTCAGAAATAGAATGAAAACCCGCCGAAGGGCAGGCTCGCATTCAGCCCAAGATTCGGGTATGCGGTACCGGCGTTGGAGATATGGTTGAAGCGGTAGCCGACATTGAGGGCGAGGCGAGGCGTGAAAAACCATGAAACTCCAACCCCCCCTGCCAGCATGAAATTGAATTCCGTGGCTTCTTCGCGAACACGTCCGCCAAGATCCGTCCAGAATGGCCCACCGGCGAATTCCACGTACGGACGGATACGACCCAAGGCGACGAACGTATACTTGATTCTCGGTGTGAAACCGACGCCGTGCGTCAGAAGGGGTTCTTCGAACTCGACGTAGACCATCTCCGCACCAAGCGAGACCTGTCCTCGGTACCAGCTATTGCCGACAGGATCGGTGAGCGTCATCATCCATGACGGCATCAGCGCCGGTCCTTGCTGTTTGGTTGTGTGACGGTCGGTCAGCAGGTGGCCGAACAAATAGCCGACGGTCAGTCCGACTTCCTGAGTGCCGACTGTGATCGTGGGTGAGAAGCCTTCAGCTTGGACCAAGGGCGCCGTCATTATCGTTCCGAATACCATGGCGGTGAACCATCGAGTGAGCAAAGCCATACTGTCTCTACGTCAATACCCTGTCGGCTTGTGTGCGGTGAAACTTGATCAACAGGCGTCCAGGCGTGCTGCTCCAAAGGTAGCAGAGGATTGAATTCTGTCCAGGAGGTCGCGCAGTTTGTGGTGATCGGAAGTGAGAGAAAGTTGGACGACGGCCAAGATCGATGAGAGCGGATGGAGTTCTAGGGTGGTAGGACTATCCGGATGGCCCGAGCCGTGAGAGGTGGGCGGAGTCGGCTTGAAGCTCCGGCAACGCATAGCGTTCGTCGAGCGCCACCACACGCGCAAGGCATCGCAGGGCGGAGACAGCATCCTGGCGGGTCTCGTAAACCTTGGCGAGAAGACGAAGCACGGCCGCCTCAGCCGGCTCGTTGCCGAGCTTGATGTAGTGCTCAGAGGCGTTGTTCAAACAGCGTTCAGCTCTTGTGAGGTCTCCCTGGTCGAGGTAACACTTGCCGAGTTGGCTATAGGTGACGGCGAGCCCTTCTTCGTTGCCGACCGTCCGATGATGATCGAGGGCTTGTTTGAATGATGCAACAGCCTGATCCCACTGGCCGTCACGAGCCTCTTGCAGCGCGAGGTTGTTGTACAGAATGCCGAGTCCGCGATTGTCTTGTAACTGATGCAGAAAATCCATAGCCTCGAGATAGTAGGGACGGGCTTTTTCCGGATGGTCGGATGCGATATGCAGGTTGCCGAGGTTGACGAGGGTATGAGCCACAGCTGTGAGATTGCGCTCGGTTCGTTGGATCTGGAGAAGTTCTCGATAACACTGTTCCGCACGCGAAAAATCGTTCATCAGTGCGCAGGTATTACCAAGGTTCCCAAGAGAATCCGACAGCGCTTGCTGACTGCCGGCGATTCGATCGTCGGCCACAGCCGATTCCCAGGCAGCGAGAGCCTGGATCAGATCGCCGCGATGGAGAAAAATCCTGGCGCGGTGTTTATGGTTATCGGTCATAAGAATCGTATTTCGCTCAACGAGGAGCGTTCACGCTTCGCGAGATACGTGTTCAATCGCCGCCTTTGGGTGTGTCTCGCTTATATTCAACCTGCAGCTCGTCTTGTTCCTCCAGCCCCAGACCAGCCTTGAACGATCCGTGCAGCTCAGTGACGTACTCGATATCCCGAGGATTCTTGCCTTCGTGAGAGGTTAGGTAGGATTCAGACAATTTCAGACCAGTCTCAAAGTGACGGGCGATCGTCTCCTCCGTGACCTGCTGCCAGGTGATGTAGATGCAGAAAGCCTGAAAAGAATGGGCAGTAGGATAATGTTTCGCTAGCGCCAGCAATCCCTCATAGGCTTTCCTCGCCGTCGCACCGGCATTGGAAGAAAACGTGTCCTCTAACTCAACGGCTGTATCCCAGTCCGAACCGAGTTCGTACTCGGAATCTTTGAACGCTGTTTGCGCGGCCAAGGCTGGGTCAAATCGCATAGAACCTCGTATTTCGTACAGTGAGTCCTACAAGTAACCTGGAGGATACTGGGGTAGAGGAAAGGAGGTCAATGTGTCTTGCTCAGGCCATAGATTTACATTGTGGTCGGGGGCTCTGTAGACTGCCCCCATCCTTACGATGAGCACTGAGAGTCCAATATCCTCTTCAATCTCTGAGTCGATATCGACTGATCCGGTGGATCGCGTCATTCACTATCATGTCCGTACGAAGCACCACTTCAATCGTTACGCCCGCTCGTTAGGATTTCTTGATTGGGTGAACCAGCCTGATCCGTTCCGACGGTTTGAGGGGGCTGAGCTGATCTCTCTTCCATTGCTCAGCCCTGATGAAGAGCCGCTGTCGCCCGCCTACGAGGCGATTTACGAACGAGGAACTGTTCCTTCTCAGCCTGTCAGCTTGAGAACTTTGTCACGTTTCTTTGAGTTCGCGCTTGCCCTGTCGGCTTGGAAGAAGGTAGGCGACTCCGAGTGGGCGCTGCGGAGTAATCCATCGTCCGGCAACCTGCATCCCACGGAAGGCTATGTGATCTTGCCTCAGCCGAATGACCTCGATCTGAAACCGGGGTTGTATCACTACGCACCGAAAGAACATGGACTCGAGCGTCGGGCTGAGTTTTCTGCTGACTTGGTTGAACGCCTCCTGGGACCTTTTCCTCCAGAGGCCTTCCTCTTTGGGCTCACGTCGATTCATTGGCGCGAGGCCTGGAAGTATGGAGAGCGGGCGTTCCGCTACTGCAATCACGACGTAGGCCATGCAATCGGAACGGCACGAATCGCTGCGGCCACGCTGGGTTGGAACATGGCCTTGTTGGACGCTGTGGACCAAGACACGGTGGCCATGTTGCTCGGAACAGATCGCAAGGAAGACTTTGGAGAGGCTGAACCGGAACACCCTGACTGTCTGGCAGTGGTGTGGCCGCCTCAGCAGGTAAAACGTGAAACGTTAAACATGAAACGTGAAGGAATGGAGTTGCCGTTGTTTCTTGAGACGGCGATCGTCAAAGAGCTGGCCGGCGAAACCTGGCATGGGAAGGCGAATCGATTGAGCAACGAGCACGGGGTCCATTGGGACATCATCGATGACGCTGCAGCGGCATCATGGAAGCTTGAGCGCGATGAACGGTTGGTTCCATTTCCTTCTCCACCAATAACCCCTCACTCCTTACCTCTCACCTCTCACGGTCAGTCGGCCGGCCGGATTATTCGTCAGCGTCGAAGTGCCGTGGCATTTGACGGTAAGACGTCGATTTCTTCTGCAACGTTCTTTCATATGCTTCAGCGGGTTATGCCGTGGGCTGAACTTCCGCAGCTGGAACGGCCTATGCCGTGGGATGTGTGGCCCTATGATCCAACAATTCATCTCATGATATTCGTTCATCGGGTGGATGGGCTCACACCGGGTTTGTATGTTCTCCTGCGGGATAGGAGAAAGTTGTCGTTCATTCAGCATGCCATGAACCCAGAACTGACCTGGACCATCGCGCCGGACTGTCCGGATGGGCTGCCTCTTTATTGGTTACTTGAAGGTGATGCAAAAAGGCTTGCGGCGCAAGTCAGTTGCCAACAGGACATTGCCGGCGACAGTGCCTTCTCGCTCGGCATGTTGGCCGAGTTCGAGGGGACCTTGCGGGACCGAGGCGCCTGGTGGTATCCACGCATGTTTTGGGAAGCGGGATTGCTCGGGCAGGTCTTGTATCTGGAAGCGGAAGCGGCAGGAGTGCGGGCAACGGGAATCGGCTGCTTCTTCGATGATCCGGTCCACGAGATCGTCGGTATTCAAGGCTTAGCCATTCAATCCCTCTATCACTTTACGATTGGCGGGCCAGTGGAAGATCGACGTCTGCAGACCTTGCCACCGTACCACCATCTGGGGCCTCGTTCATAAGGCTCGATGGCCGTGAGGTAGTTCATGTTCAAGATCAAGAAGAAGGCCGACAAGCCGAAGCGGGTGGTGCTCTATAACATTGTCGAGGACTATTCGGAGTTCGACGCTCCGGGAAATGTCACCCTGTGTGCGATGACAGAGCCGGAGGATCTTGCTGCCCATGCCAAGATTCTGTCCGAGAGCTACGATGTCTCGCTTGAGATGATGACAACCTTGCTGGCCACAGGTGGAACCTATGTGTATCCGCACATTGGCGGCATCCTCACTCGAGGATTATTTGCCTGCCGGATTGACCCAGTTGGGCAAGGGCCGAAACAAAGCTGGACCCTGGACCTGATGCAGTTTGCCGAGGCGGAGCAAGTGGCTCGATCCAGGGCATTGCCGATGATCGATGCGGCGTGGGAGGTCCTTCACAAGACTTTGCCGGATGAGCTGAAGGCCAAATTGCAGCAGAAGAATTTGGGTCTGGATTACCGAACATTGGATCGCGCCGTCTCTAAGGGCGGCGACATCAAGTACATCGATTTCCGAAAGGACTGGTCTCCGCATTTCAAGCGGCTCTGCATCATGCCGGATGGTCGGCTTGTCGAAACGGGGGGATTGCAAGAGTTTGCCGAGCTGCATGGCATCACCCTAGACCAGGCAAAGGCGCTGATCGAGCAAGGCGGTACGCTCGAAGTGAACGGCGAGGTGTTAGCTTGTCAGATCGTGAACGGTCAGCCGGCTGTGGCCCGGTTTAGCGCAAAGAACTACGCCAAGGCGAAGGACTTGGTATCCTCGAAGGGTCTGCACTTGATGGACGCCCTCAGTGAAGTGGGATACAACGATCCAGCGATGATGCGCGGTCTTGCGAGGAAAGAATTGACGGGCAACCGATAATTTCGTGAAAGCCGGGACCGGCGTTATCGCGATGTTCACGTAACGGCGAGTTCTTCCTTCACCGCTTCCAGGAGCTTGTTGAGGTCGAATGGCTTTTCAAAGGCGCGACGCGCTCCGAAGAGTTTGGCGACGTCCAGAAAGTTGTGGTCGCCCTGGGCTCCCGTGATTGCGATCACTTTGGCGTCCAGATATTCGCGGGTGAGTTGAAGAGTGGCCTCAAGGCCGTCCGTTTCCGGCATCAACAAGTCCATGATCACGAGATCGACCGGCTCCTTCTGGTAGAGTGTGAGCCCTTTGCGTCCATCCTCTGCTTCAAGCACGCGGTGTCCTGCCTTGACAAGGACCTCTTTCAGCAGCCCTCGGATGGATTGTTCGTCGTCAATGACTAGAATGGTTGCCATACATGCTCTACTAATTTTTCTGATCTTACCTGTAGCCTGCCAGACAGTCTAGAAAGAAAATGATTTCTGGAATAGGTGCAAGAGGTGAAGTGAAGATGAGTCCGATTGGCCTCATGTGTTGCGGCAACCGCAGGCCCTCTGCTGTGATGTGATCAGCGCACTTTTTATAAAATACGAATGCAAATGCATACAACGTTTAATGTTGCAATGGATGTATAGGCATACATATTTAAGATTTGAGATGTCGATTTGGTGCCCTAGAGACAAACCTATTTGACCCAGTTCTTGGTTTTTGCTACAAGGCTGGGTGTTCTTTACAATGCTCACTCTCCACTTTTTGCAGGAGCTATGTCAGTGGACACCATAGACCAGGCCAAACGGCCCTGGACCAGGCGTGCGTTTCTTCAGGTTTCCATGGTGGGGACTCTACTCCTGAGTGGACGATTGGTTGGTCCACAGCCAGTGCAAGCTCGTGAGCTTCCAGAGGGGAGGCTGGCGCTGGTGAATGTGTGGACTAATGAGCGCTTGGACGTCACCTACCGCGACGACGAGGGGAACTATGATCTGGCGGCGCTCGACGACGTGAATTATCTCCTGCGCTGCCATTACACGGGTGAAGTCGGCGCGATCGACGTGCGCGTGCTGGAGCACGTGAATTTGGTGCAGAACAAACTCGGCATCCAGGAAGAAATTCATGTGATTTCCGGTTTTCGGTCTCCCGAGTACAATGCCATGTTGGTACGGACAGACCGACATGTCGCCAAGAACAGCTTACACATGCAAGGACAAGCAATCGATCTTCTAATCCCCGGTGTTCCTCCTACGAAGCTTCGCCAAGCCGCGCTCGAACTGCGGTACGGTGGGGTCGGCTTCTACAAACGTTCCAGCTACGTGCATTTGGATTCAGGCCCCTTCCGACATTGGTAGCCCTTGTTCCTGGGCGCAGCAAATCCTTCCTTCAAACCACACATCGGTTCATGACAAGGATCGTGACAGCGGTTGCGTCTGAACCGGTGTGATCACTCGCCCAGTCTGTGTCTGTCACGAGGCGATCGGGGTCGTTTGTTGTAATGGTCAGCTTTCAAGGGGAATCACATCATCTATATGGCTACAGCTGTGATTGGGAATGAGCAAATGTTCTCGCTGATGGCGTCGGGTGAACTATGAGAAAGACGACTCTGATTGCATTGTCGCGACTTGCCCCGGATAATGTGTGGATTTCTGACCGATCCGTTGTTTTGGCAGCGAGGAGTTGAATGTCTTCTCTCACTGTAGCCCTTCTGATCTTCAGCCTGTGCTATCTGCTTATCATGACCGAACGGCTCCACAAGACTATTGTGGCGTTGTCCGGCGCGGCGTTGATGATCGTGTTCGGCGTGGTGTCGCAAGAGGAGGCATTTTATTCCCATAAATTCGGGGTCGATTATAACGTCGTCTTTCTGCTGATCGGCATGATGGTCATCGTCAACATCGTGCGAGAGACAGGTCTCTTCGAAGTCTTGGCCATTTGGGCGGCGCAGCGCGCGGACGCAAAACCGTTTCGCCTACTGGTCCTGCTGGCCCTGTTGACTGCCGGGCAATCGGCCATGCTCGACAACGTCACCACCGTCCTGCTTATGGCGCCGGTCACCTTGGCGATTGCAAAACGGTTGGAGCTCGATCCCATCCCATTCCTGCTGACCGAAGCCCTCGCCTCCAATATCGGTGGAACTGCCACGCTCGTCGGTGATCCACCCAATATCATGATCGCGAGCAAAGCCGAGCTCAGCTATCTCGATTTCCTGTTCGTCATGGGGCCGATTGCGATCGTCATCATGGCGGTTTTCGTGGGTGTGCTGTGGCTCATCTGTGGTCGATCGATGACGGTGGAACCCCATCTACGGGAGGCTGTTCTCGCTCTGAGCTCACGGGAAGCGGTGCAGGATCAGGCCTTCTTGCGGCGCTGTCTGTTCTTATTGGTCGTCGTCAACGTGGGGTTCTGTCTCCACTCTCTGGTTCATTTGGAACCGGCTACGATCGCGCTGCTTGGAGCGAGTCTATTCATGTTGATCGGCCATGCCAGACGAAAGCCTGAGGATGCCGAAGAGTTGACCTATTTGGCTGAAGTCGAGTGGAAAACCATCTTTTTCTTCATCGGCCTGTTTATCCTGGTGGGGGGGTTGGTCAAAGTGGGCATAATCCGTTATCTGGCTGATCAACTGGTGGCGGTGACACGCGGGAATCTCGCCGGGTCGACCATGGCGGTGCTGTGGGGATCGGCGGCCCTCTCCGCCGTCGTGGACAATATTCCCTATGTCGCCGCCATGAATCCGTTGATCGTCGATCTCGCCCGGTCGCTACATCCGGAGGTGACCGACTACGTCGCCTTGGTCCATCAACCGGACATCATCCCGCTCTGGTGGGCATTGGCCTTGGGGGCTTGTTTAGGCGGTAACGGCACGATCATCGGCGCGAGCGCCAACGTGGTGATCGTGGACATCGCGCGAAAAGCCGGTTACCGGATTACCTTTTGGCAGTTCTTGAAGTTCGGGTTTCCGGTCATGGTCGGGTCCGTGGCGCTCAGCGCGCTCTATCTTTGGCTGGTATTCCTGCGCTAAGTCGAATTACTGCTTACCGTCGACCTTCAGATTGAGCAGCCCGTCGCTCATCACCCGAACGTACAGCGCGTTCACATCGGCGAACACGCCGATGCCCTGCACCGAGGTGACGGTCCCGTGCGTCGTGATGGTCGGACTCAACTCCCGATTCAGGGCCTTAGTCACAAGGTCGCGCATGCGATCAGTCGCCGGAGTCAGACCGAGCACGGCTTCACCCATAACGAGTTCTCTGAGGGAAGAACCGGTGAGCCAATCGGGGCCGCTCTTCTGGATGAGCTGTTCGGAATCGAGGTCCAAGCGGAGGCCACCGATCTGAACGGACTGGGCCAACGTGTTCATTGCAGGTTTCCCCACGAAATACAGGTGGCCGGTGGCGTCTCCCGTAAACGCAATCCGTAGAACAACTTGATTGCCACCACGGCCCAAAATGGCCGCATCGGTGATGTGAATGAAATCTCCTTTCACTGCGACACGTTTTCCCTGCAACCGCGTTGCAAGTGATCGGGACAGCGAGGGATAGTCCAGTGGGATGTCAGCGATGACGTGGAAGCCAGTGGAAGCCAGCCGGTTCGCAAGTGTCCTGGGCATTGTGCTATACAACTGGGCATCAGCGGCGCCATGAAATCCAGTGGAAGCCGGTTCAGTTTCAAGTTGAGGAAGAGCCCCGCCAGCCGATGGTGGTTCGGCACCGAACACGAGAACTGGTTTCGCGGTTATATGAATGGTGTCCTCGATGAGGTCTCCACCCCCTGAAGAGAAGCCGCTGCGCCACACGTTACCGATGTTGAGCAGGAGCCACGCGTCCGGTTCTAGTGATATGGGGTTGCGCAGCGCGTGCCAGACATCTTCCACCCGGGATCTGGCTGTCAGCGTGTTTATGCGTGCGACCGCGTTGCTGAGCCCACCCCGTACTCGCTCTGTCAGCTGATTTTTGACTTCCTGAAACACATCGGTATCGGTGATGCTGATTTTGCAAGGATCAATGGCGTTCAGCAGCACACCGGTTACTGATGCCGACACACCGTAATTCGGTGTCATGCCAACGGTGAGATTCCCATTTAGCGTTGCCCTTTTAGGCCATTCGGTGCCATCGCCACATTGAAGTGGAGGGGCCCCAATCTTATAGCGAAGGGCTGTACTGATGGATAAACTAGAGCTTAGTGGTTCAATGCCCTTCCACCAATCGTGGATCACGCTCCCAGGATTCGTGCTGATGGCTTGAGGGGAACCTGAAGGTGCCACCGCAAAATCATCCCGCTCGGCATAATACTTATACTCGACACCTTTAGGATGCTTGATGGAGTTCCTCCAATGATCGAACTTCTTGGGAATCACGTTGTCATCGTTGGCAGCAAGGATGAATGGCGACAGGTTCACCTGAACGGGAAAGCTGACGGAGGACTCTGTGGCTGGGGAGAGAGGGTTCGGGGTTGCCGGCAGTAGCGTCGGTGCCGGTGGGCGAACGACATACTGCTTGGGGAGACAACCCGTTAATGACAGCAACAAAGACAAGACGACGAGAGAGCTGCCTATGGACCTGGGAAACATCTGCTTTCTCCCTTTAGATAGCTACCGATAGTGAGGTGCGTAGCCTCAAACCGTCTCAAGCCCGGGGAAAGTGAGTCTAGTGGTGAAGAACGGGCGCTAGGATACCAGAAACAGGCTATTGTTTGTCAGGTCCAAAATAGAAGTGCGTCCGCCCAGGTTCCGTAGTAGGTCGAAATCTCACCGGCCCCCAGGTGTATGCCAATAGTACTTCGTAAACCTTCCTTCTAGTCATACCCATACAGCCAGTGAGTCATGAATGAGGAAATATTCTTCACGGAATGGCAAACACCGTTGGGAACAAACACTTCATCGCCCGGCTCTGCGATAATCTCTTCTCCGCCGATGGTGAGCCTGAGCTTCCCGTCGATAACGGTTACCAGCTCGTTCGTCGCATGAACGAAATCATTCCACTCCCTGCCGGGCGGGTCGGTGAACACATCGCAGGAGTAGCCCCGCCGGCTCCAGTCGAGCGCAACCTGGTCACGATCGAGCGGTACGGGGAATTTTTGACGGGTGAGATAGGGCATTGAACAAAGCTATGGGGTTTGTTCACTCTCAAGAGTTTGCATTTGTAAGATCATAGATACGGTTTCGTATCTTTTATTTACGCAATAAGCAATAGTGCATCAATCACCGGTCCAGCTTTGGGCGGTGCGCTTACCAATGCCAAGGTGACCCTCGATTGACTGTTCGTCGAGGGTATAAACAGTGCCGACATAGTTTTGCACAAATAGATACCGAACCACTCTGCAGCATACAGCCAAACGTCTTCTATCAGGAGACAGAACCGCCGACTCAACCGTGCATCGGCCGCTTCCAACTATCGCTTGGACATGTTTGGCAATTGAATCCCAGGATTCGGCTGCATCCATCGTCCGCCTCGTTCCATCAAGAAGCGATGCGAGGGGTTGCAAGCGAGGATGTCTTGCATTTCCGGTAAATTGGAAATGCACTGCTAGTCCCGTGATCTCACATACTCTGATGTCGTCGGGATGCGCCTTTTCTCCACTCCAACTGCAAACCCTGCTCTCGGATGGCATGCAATATTCTCCAGCAGCCGATTGTATCGCAAGATCGGCAAGGACCTTCGCTCCTGATATGCTGCTCGAAACCAAAAAGTTCTTTAACGCCTTCTTGCCGCTCCAGGTGCATCGCTCTAATGCTTTTGGAAGAACCCGTTTCCCGCTAACAGCACATGTTTCTAAAATGCCTGGCTGGACATAGTTTTCAGTAACCTCGCACTGTTCGGCCTCCGTGGTGAGTAAGGGCTGGCCGGTTTCATGGCATCGGATAAACTCGGAAATATGTCCCGACTTTCCTGACACTGCCGATCGTGAACTTTCGTCGGCTCGATAGTGCTTGCCTGACACTTCACTTACAGCCAGTTCATCCTTTAGCCCTTCAGCTCCAGTAAAGTCACAGCGCTCAAAATGCTCTAGTTCAGCGCGTTTCCCGCTGAGTGCCGATGTCTTGAGGAAGCAGCGTCTAACCGGTCTGCCGCTGAGGCTCGAAATTTCAAGTTCAGAAGGAGATACTCTTCTCCCAGATACCGAACACACTTGGAGAATCCCTGGACTTACAGGCATACCGGTGGCTTCACAACGTTCCGCTTCCGAATCCAGCAGACACTGACCTGTAACCGCACATGTTATGAATTCCGAGATGTGGCCGCATTTTCCGGAATAGGAGGATCGTGCCGTTTCGTCATTCCGGTATCGCTTCCCAGAGACTTCACTGATCGACAGTTCAGAATTGAGTATTTCCACACCGGTAAACTCGCACCTTCCAAAATGCTCAGGCTCAGCTCGCTTCCCGCTTATGGGGGACGTTTTCAGTAACCATTTAGTGACAGGTTTGCCGGTGATCGCAGATTCTTCCACCTCATCTTTCAATAACCGTTTGTTTGTCGATGCACATACCACCATGAATTCGGGCAAGGCAGATCTGCCAGACAAATCGGATCGTGCAAGCAGGTCTTCAAGTACTGATTGGCCGGAGATCTCGCACTGCTTAAAACATACGGAAGGAGCTTTTCGTCCGCTCTTGGCGCATGCCATTAGCTTAGGAGCATCGACTAACGTAGGATCATGCGGGTCGAGGATGAGTCTGCTGGCATATTCCTTTTCACCTTCCAGCTTGAAGCGGACTTGTACCTCAATGCGCCGATGGACTTTTCCTTCCAAGCCGACAAGGCTCATCTCAAGCCGGGGAGTGAATTCATCTTCTAGCTTTTTGGCCTTTCGCCGAGCGTCTCCAGCTGCTCGCATTTCCTCTGCACGTCGTTCAAGGTAAAAGCGACAGAATTCTGAAATGCCGTCATCGTTTTGAGCCTCCCTTACAACCGCATCCAAGCTTAACCCTATCTCGCGAGGATGCTGGATCAGCTGAGGTACTGGATTGAGCGCCGTACGCATGAACGGGGTCATGTGCTCGGTCCCTAAACATCTGACTTCAACAAGCCTTTCGTAACTGTCATGCGAGACAGTAGCCCGGACACGGACGACAGCCTGGCCGTCAAAGCAGTGACTCACCGTCTGAATGTCTATGCCAATCAATGAGGCATTAAACGATCGAAGCCACGCAGAAGAGGTTTCGCGACACCGGACGGTTGGTTGCTCGTCAAGATCCTCAAGATTGTGCAATCCAGAACTCACGACCCGATGAACGAGATCAAGGAATGGGCCTGTGCCTGGCTTGTACAAGATGGTTCGTCTTTCTCCTTCAGATTGCTCGTCGAAACGGATGTATTGTCGCCCTTGATTCTCTTCAATAAGAACCAATCCGCCTTCAAGTTGAGTGACGCGCGCGCCAAGCATCTTAAACGCATCGATTGTAAACTCACGGGGCTCCATTGAGCGTTTGGTAGAGGGTAATCTCGGAGAGCGTGGGCCGGTGTAAGCAGCACCCTCCATGCCACCGAGTAGTGAATTAATGTTTTCCTCCTCCCGCGCCAGGGTCTGTTTTGCCTCTTCGATACTCTGTTCTGCCTGACGAGTCGCTCCCTCAAAATCTTTTCCTGCAAGGGCTGCAATAACGAGTTGACGCATTTTCTCATCGAATCCTGTCGGGCCATCTTCTTCTCCTTCTCCAATACCAGACGCCTCAAGGAGAGCCTCTATGTCTCCGATGGCGTGTGAGGCTAATTGAAGTTTTTCCATGGGCCGACCAACTATAAATTCTTCAAACGTTCCGCTCAAAATGATGTTAAAGATGGCAACGCTGGCATGATCAGATGCGAGACGTTGGATTCGTCCAATACGCTGCTCAACAATCATTGGATTCCAAGGCAGGTCATAATTGACCAATACATTGGCGACTTGAAGGTTGATGCCTTCAGAACCTGCTTCAGTGGAGACAATGACGTGGCATTCTGGCGGTGTCTTCCGAAAGCTGGCAAGAGTCTGCTGGTTGCGCTGCCCGGAGGAGCCATTGATGACACCAACCTTTAATCCATAGTTTTCTCTTAAGAAGGATTGGATCGTCGTCTGAGTTTCTCGTCGCCCCGTGAAGATCACGAGTCGCCAACGTTCCGGGCTCTCCTTTTTTAGCCTCTCAATTAACGATCCTAAACCTTGCAACTTCGCAGTTAATGGCATTCGTTTGACGATTGCACTAACGGTCTGAGCAAGTTCGGGTGTAACTGTTCCGTTCCGAGCCATGTTCTCTAGCTGGGCCTTAAGCGCTTCGGGGCTGCTTGTGAGTGCTTGCAAGATCGAAATTTGAGCCAACCGATTTAAGTTCTGAATCGGTTTCGCAATAGCTCTAATCAGTTCAAGCTCACCAACAGTAGGTTCGGCCTTATGCATTTGTACTTTGCGGTCAGGGAAGGACAGTTGCGCATCCCCTCGGCGAATTCGAGACATGTAGCCATAAACAATGGAACGGAATTCGTCTTTTGCTTCAAGCGGCAATTGGCGTGCCTTCTCCCGGTCGTCAGCGATAAATTTTCGAGCAAACACTCCCTCGCTGCCAAACGGGTTCTGATGTCCTCTCGCCACAGTGAGGAGATCAACGAGCGAGTAAAGATCCCAGAGCCGGTTTTGGATTGGTGTCGCCGTTAACATTGGAATATAGCGAAAACGGCGTTCTTCTAGGGCTCCTCGGAACCGTCGGGCAACCTGAGGCGGCGACTCTACCCCGTACAAATTCCTAAGCTTATGAGCCTCGTCCAGAATAAGCATTTCGAAACGGTCACGCGGAATTTCGTCAAGGTAAAGACGGGCGGAGTTATACGTCGTAATGATGGCACCGTGCTCTTCCGGCTCTTTACGGATAAGATCTTTACCTGTGGCAATCGTTGAAGGGATGTTAAATTTTGACGCAAGTTCTTCTTGCCACTGAGGCCCTAGTAGTTTTGGGCAGACAACGAGAAATTTGGAAAGACGCGACCGGGAAATCAGTTCACTAACAATCAAACCAGCACTAATTGTTTTGCCGAGTCCAACATCATCGGCGAGTAGCGTGACAGGAAGACGGCGGCAAAACGTAATTAGGTTTGCCACCTGGTGATGATATGGATTTACGCGGTCTCGCCACCGCGATTCTGACTTTAGGTCGTCGCGTTTCTCGATGACAATGGGATCGAGTAGGTCCCATTCGAGTCCTGCCCTATAAACATTATATTCGAGAGGCGTTGCGGCTTTGCCGAGGAGCCGAGTCTGCAAGTTAACATTGTACATATGGAAGTACCAATGCTTAGGTGTGCCCTTATTTTATACCTGAATCCGGCGTGAGAAAGTGATGTGTGATCGTTCTGCACAGCCAGGGCCTCGCAGAATTCCTGTTCAGGTGCGTGGGACTGAAAGCTACCTAACAGGTAGGATTCAGTCCTATGCCCAGCGGACCGTATGCTCTGCGGCAGATCAAAAGACTCAAGGTGTGAAGCTCACGCTTCCACGCCGGATTCAGGTTATATTGTTGTTGGAAGTTTAGCAGACAAGAGCGATCGACCCGATCGCCATCTTGAAGTACGGTCCTGCAAAGAAACTGTTGCCAGTTTGAAGTTACTGAGCCGACCATCAAATAGTGCGTAGTGTGAGCCGAATAATCGCCTGTTTTGCGTGAAGAAATGCACTTTCAGAGAAGTTATACACGCACACTTTGACGGTCTCATCAGTAAATGTTGATTTATAGATATAGATGGCTCGCTGAGCGACGAGCGTTTTGTTTTCGATCTCCAAGAGCATGGCGAACTACCCGGTTTGTCGTTGATCCAGCTGTTCTTGAAGGCCACCTTGAGGCAATCTTTCAGGGATGGCAGTCGAGTCCTCCCGCCCGTGCAGTTCTTGAATCACCGTCCAAAGTCAAGTTGGGGGCACGTCTTGTGTTGTGCATTCCGCTGAACGAATCACAAGCCAAGGGCTCACCTCCTTCAGGCACGCACCGCCACCTTACTGTGCACAGCGAATGAACCGCGATTCGGTCTCGCCTCTCCTCTGCGTCGAATTGGGTGACCAGCTGATCTCTCCATTTGGGAAAGCAGTGTCGTTTGAACAGAATATGAACGGATTGCAGCGCTACGGGATGGCATCCGGACGACCAAGCCTTCCTCACACAAAGGCACCTATGTCTTTTGCGAGGCTTCATAGCCGGATGACACAGACATCAAAGGTTACCAGCAATTATTTTTGTTGGACGAACAGGGCGAAGTCGTATCACGAGATATTCCGCGTATCCTGGGTGCGTTGAAGTGCGGGCATGAACTAATGGGATCGGCATTGCCCGCTGGTTACAATTCAACGGTGACGCGCGTGAAGCAATTGTTTGCCGAAGAAGTGACACATCGGCAGGCCGAACGGGAGCACAGGCTTGGCTTATCTTCCGGACAACGATACATTCTTCGCGAAATGCGCCTCTTGTTTGGCGTCACCACAGAGGACGATATTAAGGTCCAAATCAATGTACTGGAAAAGGCTTTCCGTGGGCGTGTGACAAAGGCCATCAATAAAGAATTGAATCTTTTACGCCGCAACGGCGTAACCGGCGATGGCCTTTTGAAGACGCTGGCAAATCTCTTCACTCAACACAACATGCGGTCTTGGATGGATCGCCAAGGCTCCCTGCTCACTCACCCGACACCAAAGATTGTTTGCAGCGAAGCGTTGGGCGTCTCTTAGGAAGCCTGTACTAGCCCCCGTGAAGTGCATTGATTGCTTTAGCGTGAGCTGGAGCTGACTGACCTCTTCCCATAAAAGTAGACCGGAACCGAGCATTCGCTTCGAGACAGCCTGAACAGCCGTTATGTCCATTGTTGTGTTCCATGACTACCCGGGATTAAGTCTCTCCTCCACATCCTTCAATCCTCGCTCAATTTTTCCCGCACATAAATATGATACTGAATCTCTTCGAATGACGCTTCATCGGGAAGCCGATCAAGAAGTTTGCCAACCGCGTCTTTTGGTGTGCTCATCGAAACCTGCCAAGTAGGGCCCAACCCCTCCTCACACCCCTACCTTCGCCTTCTTGATCCCCTCTACTATCGACGACAGAATAGTCCGCCCGTCTTCGTTGCCCAAAACCGATTCGGCACAACGTTCCGGATGCGGCATCATGCCCAACACATTGCCTTCGGCATTGCGAATGCCGGCAATATTATCAAGAGAACCGTTCGGACAAGCCTCCGGCGTCACCGTCCCGTCTGCCGTGCAATAACGGAAGATGATCTGTGCATTGGCTTGAAGCCCGGCTAGTGTCACTGGATCGGTATAGTAGTTCCCGTCCGCGTGAGCGATCGGGATCTTGAGCACTTGTCCGGACCTGCAAACATTTGTAAACGGCGTCGCAGCATTCTCCACTTTGACACAGGTCTCGCGGCAGATAAAATGCAACGACTTATTCCGCAACATGGTGCCCGGCAGTAGTCCTGCCTCGAGGAGAATCTGGAATCCATTGCAAATCCCGAGCACTAACCCACCTCCGGAGGCGAATTCTTTCACCGCGTTCATCACCGGCGAAAACCGCGCAATCGCTCCAGTCCGGAGATAGTCACCGTACGAAAATCCACCGGGCAGGATGACGGCATCTACACCGGCGAAAGAAGTTTCCTTGTGCCAGATCATCGTCACATCTTGTTCCAGCACGTCTTTGAAGACATGCTCGCAGTCGTGATCACAATTGCTACCGGGGAACACAACGACGCCGATGTTCATAGCCCAACAAGAAGGAAGGTGAGGTTCAGTCAGCTTTGCAATTCGTACCGATACTCTTCAATGATCGTATTCGCCAATAACTTTTCACACATGCCTTTGATCTCGGCCTCAGCCTTGGCCATATCGTTTTGATCGAGATCCAACTCCATGTATTTCCCAACACGCACATTCGTCGCATTCTTAAACCCCAATGAGTCCAGCGCATGTTCAATGGCTTTGCCTTGGGGATCCAAGATGCCCTGCTTCAGCGTCACATGAATTTTGGCTTTCACGACTTGCTCTCCAGCTTTTTCTCGGCTTCGTTCAACCGATCCACATATTTCTTGATCCACAATATGGCCGCGATGGTCAGTCCGCCGGCAAATACCAGCCCAACGAACGCCCAGCGCCAGGGCGACTCGTTCAACCGATAGGCCATCACCCCCACAATGGCCGCCCAAACCACCACCGATGCGATCAGGCCATAATTCAAATATGCCCGCAGCATCTCTTCCCTTCTTTCTTCTCTTCCTCCCCCCTAGTTGAAAAGGGCGAGCTGGGATTACCAGGCGCCTTGCACGAAGGCTCGTACTACCCGCACTCCACGACCCATGCGATCCGCAGAGCGGACGGCGAGCACTCTCCGAA
The DNA here is from genome assembly GCA_029194675.1 of Nitrospira sp. Classification (NCBI taxonomy): domain Bacteria; kingdom Pseudomonadati; phylum Nitrospirota; class Nitrospiria; order Nitrospirales; family Nitrospiraceae; genus Nitrospira; species Nitrospira sp. The sequence continues at coordinate 756,706 of JARFXP010000003.1, forward strand.
GTTCCGTTTGAATTTCATTCAAAACGGAACAAGTTGCGCAGCCGAGCAGAGGGAGTGGTATGTGCGGTCGAGCCGAAGTGCCGAAGCCTGATAATTCCAGCTCACCCTTTCGCTTACCCGCACACCCTTTTCAACACCTCCTGATATGCTTCCTCGATCTTCCCCATATCCTTTCTAAAACGATCTTTATCCATCGACTCACCGGTCGTCATATCCCAGAAACGACAGGTATCCGGAGAAATTTCGTCCGCCAGAATCAGTTTATTGTGAAATACTCCGAACTCGAGCTTGAAATCGACGAGCTGCATCTTCCGCTCAGCGAAGAAGGGTTTGATGACCTTATTAACCGCGTGCCCCAGTTCACGCAACTCACGCAAGACGCCCGGCGTCGCAACATTCATCAGCTGCAGATGATCGTCATTGACCAACGGATCGCCAAGAGCGTCGTTCTTGTAATAAAACTCAACGACCGCCGGATCGATCCGGTTCCCCTCCTTCAGCCCGAGCCGTTTGGCCAAACTGCCCGCCACGACGTTTCGGATCACGACTTCGATGGGTACGATCCTGACTCTCTTCGTAAGCATTTCACGGTCGTTCAACCGCTCCACAAAGTGTGTCCCTATCCCACCCTGCTCCAAGAGCCGAAAAAGTCGCTCGGAGACCTTGTTGTTAATGACGCCTTTGTCGACGATGGTGCCGCGCTTCTGTGCGTTGAACGCCGTCGCATCGTCCTTGAAATACTGTACGACTTGGTCGGGATTTCCCGTCGAAAAGATCTTCTTCGCCTTGCCCTCGTAAAGAAGCTCGCCCGTCGCCATGATCGGACCTCAAATGGTTCAACTTACTGCGCCAACAGTTCTACAACCTCGTCCAACGATTTCATTGTGCCGAGCAGGATCGGATGTCCGAATCGCCGCGTATAGCGGAATTCCTGCACTTTTTCAAGCGACAGCACCAGGCTGTGAAAGTCTTCCAGCTTGGCGGTTTCAAAATAGGTAATGAAGTCCAGATCATCCAGTCCGCTGGAGTGATAGAGCTTCCGTTGGACCGTCTTCAAGTAGGGCAGCGTGGCGGCGGTATGTTCCTGCATCATCGCGGCCCGTTTCTCCTGATCCAGCCCCCACCACTCGGCCGATTTCCGGATCGGAATCACAATCGCATATGGTTTCTTGCCGGGCTCACTGACGGCATTTAAGTCAGCCTTCATCTGATCCGAGAATTCCGGCACATAATTCGGCTTCTTGGTGAGCCCGTGCATGATCCCGACCGTTTTGAGGTGTTTCCCAAATTGGCTGCTCTTCAGATCAAGGAGAAACTCCTGTGTGTTGTGCAATTCAGCCGCATGAATCCTGAACAAGAGGTCCGCTTGATCGGAAAGCCCTCGAAGAAGGTACAGATCGATTGCCACATGCTCTCGATGCTGTTCCACCACACCTTTCAGCGAGGTCAGACGGACGATCCGCGTCGCTGGGTCTTGTTTCGCCCACTCCTCATTGAGCGCGAAGACGGCGAACGTGCCGTAGACCCCCGGTGCAGTGAGAAGCTTTTCTCGATCCACCGCCTGAGCGTTCGATACCCCAGGACCAGCCATCAACCAAATCAGCACCAGCCCCATGACACGTGATTGAGTCATGATCGCGCTCCCTTCCTCTTGATGCCTGGCGAACGCTGTCCTCCCTGCCCGAACACCCGCCGATAGATCTGATCGAGGTGGCGCAGATAGTGTGTTGGGTTGAAACAGGCGGCAATTTCACTCTTTGTGAGATGCTCTGAAATAAAAGGGTCTTTGCCGACCAATTCTTGCAATCCGCCCCCTCCCCTCCAGGAGGCCATGGCATTGCGCTGAACCGCTTCGTATGACTCCTTTCGTTGCGCCCCCTTCTCAACCAGGGTCAACAGCAACCGCTGCGAATAAATGAGTCCGCCCGTCAGTTCGAGGTTCTGCCTCATTCGATCAGGGTAGACGACCAAGTGCTTGACCAGATCCGTCACCTTGGCAAGCATGTAGTCGATCAAGATTGTACTGTCCGGCATGATCACCCGCTCGACGGACGAATGGCTGATGTCGCGTTCATGCCAGAGTGCGACGTTTTCCATCGCCGCTACGCTGTTGGCCCGCACCACCCGAGCCAAGCCGCAGAGGTTCTCCGAGACAATCGGGTTCCGTTTGTGAGGCATCGCCGACGATCCCTTTTGTCCTTCTGAGAAAAACTCTTCGGCTTCGAGCACTTCTGTGCGCTGAAGATGACGAATCTCGGTGGCAAACTTCTCGATGCTTGCAGCAAGCAAGGCAAGCGCCGTTGAATAGAAGGCATGGCGATCACGTTGGACAACCTGATTCGAGACGGGATCCGCCTTCAAGCCGAGTTTGTCGCACACATATTCTTCGATGTCGGGCCCCTGGTGCGCGAAGGTCCCCATCGCGCCGGACAACTTGCCGACGGCAATCTCGTTCCGCACCTGTCGCAACCGTGCCCGATGACGTCGGACTTCTTCGTACCACAGGGCCATCTTCAGACCAAATGAGATTGGCTCCCCGTGAATGCCATGTGACCGCCCCACCATCACCTGGTTTTTGTAACGGAACGCCTGCTGTTTCAGCACGACGAGAAGCTCATCAACCCCTCCCAGGATCAGATCGAGCGCCTCGGTCATTTGTATGGCAAGCGAGGTATCGACAATGTCCGAGGACGTGAGTCCCATGTGGAGAAACCGATGTTCCGGCCCTACCGTGTCCATGAGCGATTCAAGAAAGGCGATCACGTCGTGTTTCGTAACATTTTCGATTTCGGCGATCCGTTCGACATCGACCTTGGCCTTCTTCCGGATTTTCGCCGCCGTCCCTCGCGGTGCCTGTTTGGCCCGCTCGAAGGCCGCACAGGCCTGCAGTTCAACCTCCAACCAGATCTCATACTTATGCTTCAGGTCCCAGATGGCCTTCATTCGGGGACGCGTGTAACGCTCAATCACTGTCGGCTCTCCTCCAAACCGCCCGATCCGGGTCCGCCCGCTTTGCAGCCAACCGCGACTCGGTCGCCAAGGCCTTGTCCAAAACCGCGTTCACAAACTTTGAGGCATCGTCATCGCCGAAACTTTTCGCGAGTTCGATGGCTTCATCCATGGTGACCTTTGCAGGCACCTCATCCAACCATAGCAACTCATACAGTCCAGCACGCAAGATGTTGCGGTCGACGATGGGCATGCGGCTGACTGTCCAATTCGTCGCATACTTACCGATGGTGGCATCGAGCTCTTTTTTGTGCTCCAGCACACCCTGCACCAACTGTTCTGCGAACGCTTTTGACTCATCAGACGCCGAATATTCATTCCAAAACTCGTCGAGGTGCACGTCAGCCTTCCCGTGAATGTCATGCTGAAACAGAATCTGCAAGGCTCGCTCGCGCGCCTGATGACGAGCTCCCATCACGCTAGTTCGCAAGCCGCCGCGCGGCCGTCCGTGGTGTAACCGATTTCCCCGTCTCCGATTTCTGTCTCATCCTGTCCACCTGTTTCATCACCATCACCATCTCGATCGCGGACTTCGCCGCCTCGCCGCCACGGTTGAATTTCTTCCTGTCCGCACGCTCTACCGCCTGCGCAACCGTCTCAGTGGTCAACACACCGAAGATGACCGGAATATCGGTGTCTAAAGCCGCTTGACCGATGCCTCGACTCACTTCGGCACTGATATACTCAAAATGTGGGGTGTCGCCACGAATGACCGCCCCCAAGCAAATGACCGCATTGAACCGACCTGACTTGGCCATAGCACGAGCTACGAGCGGAATTTCGAACGCTCCCGGTACCCGCACGACATGCATGTTTTCTTTACGGACACCATGGGCACTCAGCGTATCGACGCAGGCATTCACTAATTTGTTCGTGATCTGTTGATTGAACTTCGCCGCGACGATACCGAACCGAAGTCCCGCCGCAGAACGCTCAGCTTTTCGGTGTTTCATGCCTCAATAGCCGTTCCGACCTACTGTCCCGAAGACGGACTGGAATCCTCCTCAGACTTTCTTGAGAAGATGGCCCAATTTCGCCTTCTTCGTCCGAAGATACCGCACATTCGCGGCGTGCGGAGGAACCTCGATCGAAACACGTTCGACAACTTTGAGGCCGTATCCCTCGATTCCAACGATCTTCCTCGGGTTATTCGTAATCAACTTGATCTGGTGCAGACCGAGATTCGCCAAAATTTGCGCGCCGACTCCATAGTCGCGGAGATCCGCCTTGAATCCGAGTTGCAGATTGGCTTCAACCGTATCACTCCCTTGATCCTGCAGCCCATAGGCCTTGATCTTATTCAGCAACCCGATTCCTCTGCCTTCTTGATTCAGATACAGGAGAACGCCTCGGCCCTCCTTCTGAATGATCTCCATCGCGGAGTGCAATTGATCGCGGCAATCGCAACGCAACGATCCTAACGCGTCAGCCGTCAAACATCCGGAGTGTACACGGACGAGTGTCGGTGTCCCGCCGTCGACAGGGCCTTTCACCAGGGCAATGTGCGTCACTCCGTCGATCTGATTCTCGAACGCCACCGCCTCGAACTCGCCGAAAGTCGTGGGCAATCGTGCGCTTGCCATCCGTTTGACGAAGGTTTCCCTCCGCATGCGGTATTCGATCAAGGCCTTCACGGTCACCATCCTCAGTTTATGGGTCCTGGCGAACTTCGTCAGCTCGGGTACACGAGCCATGGTCCCATCCGCATTCATGATCTCGCAGATCACTCCAGCAGGACGCAGACCGGCCAGCCTAGCCAGATCGACAGATCCCTCGGTTTGCCCAGCGCGCCGGAGCACTCCGCCTGTCTGTGCCTTGAGTGGAAAGACGTGACCAGGTCGGGCGAGATCGCTAGGTTTGGATTTGGGGTCGATCGCCACATGAATCGTCGTGGCTCGATCAGCGGCCGAGATCCCCGTCGTCACGTCTTTTCGTGCATCGATCGAGACGGTGAAGGCGGTCCCGAACGTCGCGGTATTCTCGGAAGCCTGCTGTGGCAACTGCAGTTCTTCCACCCGTTCAGGCGTCAGGGTTAGACAAATCAGGCCTCGGGCATGCGTGGCCATGAAGTTGATCACGTGTGGAGTGACTTTCTCCGCGGCGATGACCAAGTCACCCTCATTTTCACGATCCTCATCGTCCACCAAGATGATGCACTTTCCTTTCTTGATGTCGCGAATCGCATTTTCGATGCTATCGAAAGGAGTGGCCATGTCTAAGTCCTACCCGACAAGTGTCAACACATCGCTGACACATGAATTGGTCTTCATGCGCGACAAGACATCGCTGACTGTACCCAGTTGACCCTCCGGCACTCGTGCGGAAGTCACCGGACGACGCATGACTTCAGAGCA